>PKTJ01000065.1 GCA_002869205.1 Candidatus Parcubacteria bacterium
ACAGTTCAACAGGCGATACCACTGCAACAGTTTGCGATAGTCTCGTTTGGCTCGGCTCTACTTATTATACAAGTGGAGATTACGAAGATATTATTCCAAATGCTGCAGGATGCGATTCTACGATTACGCTACATCTGACAGTAAATAATAGCACTACCGGAGACACCACCGCAACTGTTTGCGATAGTCTCGTTTGGCTCGGCTCTACCTACTATACAAGTGGCGATTATTCAGATATTATTCCAAATGCGGCTGGTTGTGATTCTACCATTACGCTGCATCTGACTGTTAACAACAGTTCAACAGGCGATACCACTGCAACAGTTTGCGATAGTCTCGTTTGGCTCGGCTCTACTTATTATACAAGTGGAGATTACGAAGATATCATTCCAAATGCTGCTGGATGTGATTCTACCATTACACTGCATCTGACCGTAAATAATAGTTCAAGTTCATCCATTACTGAAACGGCCTGTTTCACATACAATTCCCCAAGCGGGCACGTATGGACGACTAGCGGAACCTATTTGGATACCATTCCAAATACAACGGGCTGCGACAGCATTATCAGCATTAACCTGACTATCAATACGGTAGATACAATTATCACTGTTTCAGGACTCACATTAACCGCAAATACAACCGGTGCGCTCTATCAATGGTTAGATTGCAATAACGCTTTTGCCATAATTTCTGGAGAGACTTCTCAATCTTACACAGCGATAGCCAATGGATCTTATGCAGTAGAACTTACAGAAAACTCCTGTATAGATACATCATACTGTTATCTCATCAATGGCGTAGGAATTTCCGATCCCAATAAAGACGGAATAAGGATTTATCCAAACCCGAACAATGGCCAGTTCATCATTGAGAATCTCGATCATTATTCAGAAATTTACATCACTGACATTCTTGGAAAACAGATTTTTGGCACCGAAGTACAATCTAACAGTGTCGAGATTGATTTAGGAACTGAAGCCAAAGGCATCTACTTCCTCAATTGCAAATCTAAAAATGCAATTAAGACTTATAAAATTGTGATTGAATAAGATTAATTCTATAAACCTAAAAATCCCCACTGCACAAAGCTTTGGGGATTTTTCTTTATCTTTTGTGAAAAGCAAAATTTCACTTGACTTACACTTGCTGAACTATTATATTTGCTTTTTGTAATATTTAAGATTTTGCAATTTGAAAAAAACGCTATCCTTATTTTCCCTCTGCTTATTTCTGTCGATTTCATCAATTGCCCAAGAATTAATTTCAAACAATGGGGCATACTACAGCAATGCAAACGGTTCACTAACATGGTCGGTTGGAGAAGCAGTAATTACTACTATTTCCGATGGAACTGACACTCTTACCCAAGGGTTTCACCAAAGTCGATTCAGTTTTGTAAGCATTTATGAAAGCTATTTCGAGGATATCTCAGTTATTATTTACCCAAACCCAACCGCAAATCAGTTTAGCATTGATATCAACACATCAGATATAAGCGGATTTACATATACTATGTTTGATCTGAACGGAAAATTGCTATGTAAAAAAGAAATTGCTAATAATATCACTGATGTAGATATGCAAAACTATCCGGCAGCAACCTATTATGTATCTGTATATAAAGATGGTATAAGTGTTAAAGCCACACAGATCATTAAAAACTACTAAAAATCGACTCCATGAAAATCATTATAAAAACAAGCGCAGCACTTTTCACTTTTGCAATTTTGATTTTGCATTCTTACTTTGCATCGGCACAGACACCACAATCTATTAATTATCAGGCTATTGCCAGAGATAATGGAGGCATGGTTATGGTCAATCAAAGTGTAAGTTTACAAATCAGAATTCTACAGGGCTCATCAACAGGGACACAAGTTTGCGATGAAACATTTGCAACCACCACTAATGATTTTGGCTTAATCAATTTGCAAATTGGATCACAAGACCCAACAGCTTTTGCAGCAATTGACTGGGCAGCAGGTCCGTACTGGATTGAAGTCAGTCTAAATGGAAACCTTTTTGGAACGTCACAGCTAGTTTCGGTACCCTATGCACTGCATGCAAATACTGCAGACAGTTTGGTTGACTTTTCCGAAACAGACCCAGTTTTCAATGCATCTA
>PKTJ01000060.1 GCA_002869205.1 Candidatus Parcubacteria bacterium
AAAGTCTATTTGCAACCCGTGGTGTACGTCGTGCGCGTTTTGCAACAGATTGTACCGCATCATCATGAATAGTTACGTCAAGGAGATTCGCATTTCTGTTTACGATTTGTTCGATGTCAACGTGTTCATAAAAATTGAGATGGTACACATGTCCAAATCTGTCACGAAGTGGGGACGATAACAGGTTTAATTTTGTGGTTGCGCCGATCAAGGTAAATTTTTCCAAAGGCATTCGCAATGTTCTCGCAGCAGGACCCTTACCAACAATGATATCTAGCGCGTAATCTTCCATTGCAGAATATAATACTTCCTCAACCGTGCGATTTACACGATGTATCTCATCTATGAAGAGAACATCACCTTCCTCAAGGTTGGACAAAATGGCCGCAAGATCTCCCACACGCTCAAGTGCGGGGCCAGCAGTAACTTTTATATTTGTCTTCATCTCTTTTGAGATGATATTTGCGAGGGTTGTCTTGCCGAGCCCAGGATTCCCGTAGAGAAGTACGTGCTCAATAGGCTCTTTTCTCTTTTTTGCTGCTTCTATAGAGATACTTAGGGGTTCTTTGATATGTTCTTGACCCACAAAATCCCCCAATTTTTGAGGTCTAAGGGTTATTTCTATTTTTTCCTCTTCAGAATCCTCGGGCGTCGGGTCGACAAGGCGAGGTTCAAAATTTTCATCTAGATTATATGTTTCTTCTTCCATAGTCCACAAAAATAAGTTTCACAGTATGTCTATTGTACGTGATTTGCACCCAAGAAGCAACGGATATGGATCGTATATATTCACGTATCCACAGTAAAAAGAGGAGTGTGCATATTAAAAAGGACTAAAAATCCTCTTAAACAGTTTAAATTAATTAAGATATGTTTATATGTGTACATACTATTTTGGACACATGAGTACCCTATTTTTCATTGACACTTAGTCTTTTTTCTGCTATTGTGTCATTAATATACAAAATTATATTGACATTTCATTGGGGTGTGGTTTAACAAAGGGGCCACATTTTTTATTTTTATAGACCGGGCTAAGAGCTTGTACAAGTGATTTCGGTAAATAAGCCACACCCCACACCCTATTTTCTGAAGTCGCCCGGTCTATAAAAATAATATATATTGCACAATAATGTACCTCCTGTATGAGTAAGAATAACTCATGTGGATAACTAACTATACTTTGCTAGTATAGTTTTTATTTTGCTCTTCTTTAAGCCAAAAAAGCACGATGACCCCATGATTTGGTAGTGTAAAAGTAGATGTGCTATAATAGCTACTGCCTGTCCATTACACAACATATTGTGGCCAAAAACGATTTGAAATACTATATGTGGGGATTCATGTAAAGGCGTCGAGAGTTATCTGACGTTCTTTTTATCTCAGACAAGTAATAAGAGATGAGAAATCAGAAATAATACCGTTATTTCCTATTCCTTATTTATTATTCCTTAATTTTATGGGACCTATTGATTCAAAACTCGTTTCTGGTATGAAACTTGGTCAGGAAACTGATATTACATTTACGTACAATGAGAATGGTTTACGCTTCAAGCGTGTTTTTAGTGAAGAAGGAAAGAGTCCTTTTGATATGGTGGAGTATGAGAAGCGTAGTTCTATTATACGTGAACCAGATGGAACGGTCGTATTTGAAATGAAAGATATTGAGATACCAAAAGAATGGTCTCAGGTGGCAACTGATATTATTGCCCAAAAATATTTTCGAAAAACAGGCGTACCACAATATAATGCAGACGGTACACCAATGTTAAACACCGACGGGTCTCCCGTGCTTGGACCTGAAACGAGTGTGAAACAAACGGTGCATCGTCTTGCGGGTACGTGGCGTTATTGGGCAGAAAAACATAGTTATTTTGCAAGTGAACAAGATGCCCATGTTTTTTATGATGAGCTGGTAGTCATGTTGCTTAGACAGATGTCAGCACCAAACTCACCTCAGTGGTTTAATACCGGACTCAACTGGGCATATGGCATCAATAGTGAGGCCCAAGGTCATCACTATGTAGACCCAGATACTGGTGTGATGACAAAGGCGACGGATGCATACACACATCCACAACCTCATGCATGTTTCATCCAGTCGGTACGTGATGATTTGGTAAACGAAGGTGGTATCATGGATTTGTGGACCAGAGAAGCACGCTTGTTTAAATATGGATCAGGAACAGGTACAAACTTTTCTTCACTTCGTGGAGCGGGTGAGTCACTTTCAGGCGGAGGAAAATCAAGTGGTCTTATGAGCTGGCTTCGTATTGGAGACAGAGCTGCTGGTGCTATCAAATCTGGAGGAACAACACGACGTGCCGCAAAAATGGTAACACTTGATCTTGATCATCCAGATATTGAAGCGTTTGTAGAATGGAAGGTAAAAGAAGAAAAGAAAGTCGCCGCCCTCATTGCAGCAGGGTATAGCAGTGATTATGAAGGTGAAGCGTATGCAACTGTGTCTGGACAAAATTCAAACAATTCTGTGCGTGTGCCACACAAGTTTATGGAATCACTCGAACACGATGGTACATGGAATCTCACATGGAGAACTGATGGTAGTACATGCAAGACACTTAAGTCTCGTGAACTTTGGGACAAGATTGCATATGCTGCATGGGCATGTGCTGATCCTGGTGTGCAGTTTGATGGAGTTATTAATGAATGGCATACATGTCCTCAGTCAGACAAAATCAATGGATCAAATCCATGTTCAGAATACATGTTTATCGACAATACCGCATGTAATTTGGCATCACTTAATCTTGCTAAATTCTTTGATACAAAAACAAATAATTTTGAAGTAGATAATTTTAAACACGCAGTACGTGTCTGGACTACGGTGCTTGAAACAAGTGTACTCATGGCACAATTCCCAAGCAAAGAAATTGCACAGGGTAGTTATGATTTCCGTACACTTGGGCTTGGGTATGCCAATATTGGTTCAGTGCTCATGACTGCGGGAATTCCATATGAATCAGAAGAGGCGTATGGATTTGCTGGTTCAGTTACAGCACTTTTGACTGCAGAGAGTTACAAGACAAGTGCAGAGATTGCAAAATTTTTAGGACCATTTCCAAAATTTGAATTGAATCGTGATGACATGTTGAGGGTAATGAGAAATCATAGACGTGCAGCATTCAATACACCAAAAGATGAATATGAAAAACTAGCAGTGAAGCCAGTTGGTATTAATCCAAAATATGCACCTGCATACTTAATTGCAGCAGCACGTGAAAGCTGGAACGATGCTGTGGACATGGGTGAGAAGTATGGGTATAGAAATGCTCAGACAACACTACTGGCACCAACAGGAACGATTGGATTGCTTATGGACTGCGCTACGACTGGTGTTGAGCCAGATTTTGCTCTCGTCAAGTTTAAAAAACTTGCAGGTGGTGGATATTTTAGAATCGTGAATGAGGCAGTTCCTACCGCACTGATAAATTTGGAATATACAGAAGCACAAATTACAGATATCTTGAATTACATGCGTGGTACTGCTGATATTACCAAAGCTCCTCATATCAATGAGACGAGCCTCAAGGAAAAAGGATTTACTGATGAAGATATTGAAGTAATTAACAAAGCATTGGAAGGTGCATTTGAAATGAAGTTTGTCTTTAATATGTGGTCACTTGGTGAAGATGTGATGAAACGTATTGGGTTTACTGAAGATCAATATAGCGCGCCAGATTTCAACATGCTTACGAGCCTTGGATTCACACAAGAACAAATCGATGAAGCAAATGATTACGTGTGTGGTGCAATGACCATCGAAGGTGCACCTCATCTCAAACCTGAACACTATCCCGTGTTTGATACCGCCAATAAAAATGGTAAAAAAGGTCAACGCTTTATCCATTATCTAGGTCATATTAGAATGATGGCATCAGTACAGCCGTTCCTTTCGGGTGCGATTAGTAAGACAATCAACATGCCTCACGAAGCAACGATTGAAGATATTAAGCACGCGTATGAAGAATCATGGAAGTCATGTCTCAAAGCTGTGGCATTGTATAGAGATGGATGTAAACTAAGCCAACCACTCTCAACGAGTTCAAAAAACGAAGGAGATAAAGAAAAAGAGGAAGAGGAGAAAACACAAGTAACTGTCGAAGAAAAAATTATTGAAGACAACAAAGAAGAAGTCATTCAGATTTCAAAGATGGTGGCTTCAGATGAAGTAGATGACGCAATCATGCAAGCAAGTCAGATCTTGAGTCAGCATGTCGGTATTACTACACCAATGGAAAGCTATACCAAAGACGGAGATGTGGCAGAACGACGTGTGTACTTACATGGTGAAAAACGCAAGGTCCCTTCCAAGCGTAGTGGAATTACCGTTTCAGCAAAAGTGGGTAACCAACAAATCTGGTTACGCACAGGTGAATATCCAGATGGTAGACTCGCTGAAATATTTGTGGACATGTACAAAGAAGGTGCGGGAGTACGAAGTCTTCTCAACATGTTTGCTATCTCAGTTTCTATGGGATTGCAGTACGGTGTACCGCTAGAGAAATATGTAGAGAATTTCCTCTTTACTCGTTTTGAACCAAGTGGGTTTACTGATCATCCAAATATCAAGAACTGTACATCTATCATAGACTTTGTATTCAAGGTACTTGGTATGGAATATCTCGGACGGACTGACTTTGTGCAAGTGCCACCAAAAGGAATCCAAAAAAAGAAGTTTGAGAATCTTGCCAAGCTTGCAGAAAACACCTCAGCGCAAGAGACAATGGAGCTAGAGACACCCGAGGTAAAAGAAGTGGCTGAAACGTCTGTAGATGACGCACAAGCGTCTCTACCAACACTAGAAACAGACGATGTAGCGCAAGAAAATGCTGCTGACGCTGCTTTGAGTGAAATGATGGGTGATGCTCCAGCTTGTCCGACATGTGGCCATATTACGGTCAGAAATGGGACATGTTATAAATGTCTGAACTGCGGTGATTCGCTTGGGTGTAGTTAGTTTATAATCAATAGAAACAAAAAACCATCGCGTGAGCGGTGGTTTTTTATTCTCATAATGCATTAAGTTGAGTCCGGATTTTTTACATGCTTCCGGTCGCATGGGTGACCAACCCGTATTGGTCGTTCCTCCTTGTATTTGTCGTTTTACAACTCCCAAGAGATGTTGAGACGCAGGCCTATCATTACAGCGGTCTTTTCCATGGTGATGTTACGCACGACACCGACTGGCGTGACCACAGTGATGTGCTCGCTGATCGGGTACGCTGGGAGAAGCATGCCTCCGATCATGTGATGGTCGGTCGGTGCTCCGCCCTCGAAGTTCGGGGTGTAGCGATACAGAGCGGCGAGACCGAGGAGTACGGGGGCGTTCGGCACCTTCCATACGGGTCCAATACCGACCTGAGGACACGGCTGGAATTGACTCAGACCCGTCGCGAATCCGACCTCGGTGAACAGCGAGAAGCCGTCTCCGAGTGGAGCCAGGACGTTGAGCCCGTGGATCATGCCAGCAGGAAGTCCTTGGCCGGTGTCGGCCGAAATCGCGTACGTGAGCTGAGTGCCCAGTCCGAGCCGGACCTTGGCTTCGGACGTGGTCGGGATCGAGAGAGCGAACAGGACGGCGATGGCGATGGCGATGGCGAGCTTCTGCATGGTTGTATCCTGCTGGTATTGTAACCCTCCAGCTGGGTACGGGTTTGAAAGAGCGACTTTGTCAGTCTGACTGCATATAATATCATAAATACGTATATTTGTCAATTATATTTAGCTATATTTAGCTAAATTAATGACCATTTATATATGATAGATTTATTTTAAATTTGACAAAATTAGCCAAGATTAGTATAGTAAAAGTGTCATAAAAAATATGATAGAACAGGATTTAGAACAACTTGGGTTTCATAAAAATGAGGTAATTGTGTACCTTGCCTTATTTGAGCTAGGTAAAGTGCGTGCAGGTGAAATCATTGAGAGTACAAATTTACACAGAAATTTGGTATACACTGCTCTTGAAGTGTTGGTAAGACGAGAATTGGTCACTAAAACGACTGTAAAAGGGGTGGCTGTGTTTAGTGTGAATTCACCAGATCATCTACTAGATGAACTTGATCGTAAAAGACAACATGCACAGAAGCTAGTTGAAGAATTGAAAAGTAGGCAACAGGCTGTCGAGCGTGAGATAACTCTTTTTGAGGGACTCGATGGTGCAAAACGAGCAACCAGACAAAATTTTCAAGCCGATAAAGGGGAAACCGTGTATTTGTTAGGTGCATCTACACATGAAATACTTCCTGAGCTGTCTATGCGTTGGCGGGCATATCACAAGAAACGAATAGAGAAGGGTATTAAATTTAAGGCATTGTATGGACGATCTACAAATAGTGATGTTGTTGCGGAAACTAATAAGTTGCCAATGACTGACACAAAATATATGCCAACTAATATTGATGCGCCAATGTGGTTTAATATCTGTGGTGATACTAGTTCAATTGTCGCGATAGATAAAGAACCGGTTGCTATAAATATTAAAAGTAAGCCAATTGCAGATGGTTTAAAACAATATTTCGATCATTTGTGGAATCAGAAAGTGTCTACCTTCGTGGGTGAGAACGGTTTTGATCAGGCCTTTGATGATATCTTACAAACATTGGGGGAAGACGAAGAGCTTTTGGTGATGGGTATCTTCGATTTTGATAAAGATTTTTCTGAAAAAATAAAACAATTTCATGTCGCGCGTTCAAAAAAAAGAATCCGTTGTCGCATGCTGCTGAATGCACACGCAAAACAATTTGGCCAGGTGCTTAGTACGATACCAACTACATATGTGCGGTATATGAAAGAGGGTGTCATAACCCCTGCGGTGTTTTTAATATACAAAGATAAAACACTCATAAGTATCCCGGATGAGCGTATCTTTTTACAAATTGAAAATGAAAATGCAACAAAAGCATTCAAAGCTTATTTTAAAACTGGCTGGGATGTGGCCAGCTAATCATTATTTATTTAACATACGTCTATGACTAAAATCTACACCAAAAAAGGGGATGATGGTAAGACATATATCCTCGGAGGGAAGTGTGTTAAAAAATCTTGCATTGAGATTGTTGCTACAGGAGAGGTGGATGAGCTCAATGCCATGATAGGGCTACTCTGTGCAGAATTGTCGGGTGTTGAAGACCTTGCAGAGAAACTTAAAAAGATCCAGCACAAACTTTTTGTGGTTGGCTCAAATATTGCCGCAGTTCAGACAGACTTGGTTGAAGTACCAAAGTTGGAACCAGAACATGTAGAACAACTGGAGCATTGGATTGATGAGATGAATGAGGAGTTAGATGAACTAAAACAGTTTATTTTACCAGGAGGAAATAAGGCAGCTTCCATAAGCTTTATTGCACGCGCTGTGTGTAGACGCGCGGAAAGACACCTTATTAAGCTTACAGATCATTATGAAGTAGATCTTATGCTTAGGAGATACTTGAATCGTTTAAGTGATTTTCTTTTTGTCTTAGGGCGATATATAAATAAAAAACATGATGTAGAAGATATTGCCTGGAAAAAATAAAATAGTTTACTCAATTAAAAAACCATCTTGAATTAAATAAGATGGTTTTTTATATGATCATTCGTTCCATTGGTCCACAATTAGAAATAAAAATACCTCCTCATTTCTATGTTTGTGTTTGTCTTTGTAATAGTTCACATAGACACCACCTCCTTATCCGTTAAAAAGTGATATAGGGAAAGATGTGCAGTCTTTCTTCTTCCATTATGCTCAGGTTTTCATAGACCTGTCAAAGGATCGGGAGTGGATAGCGGGGATAAAAAGTGGATGAAAGGGGGATAAGATTTTGACCTTGATTTGTAGTCACTACTGTGATATAGTGTTTACGTTTCAAACGAAGCTCGGGTGGTGGAACTGGTAGACACGAGGGACTTAAAATCCCTTGGCCTATGGTCGTGCGGGTTCAAGTCCCGCCCCGAGCACAATATAAAAACTCCCTATATAGGGAGTTTTTATAGCGTTTATTTTTTATTAGTTATTTTGCAGCTCGTTTTTGTAGTAATGTTCGTAGATCGACATGATAGATATGTAGAGTGCTGCAATCACTGGTCCTATGATGAACCCTGAGATGCCAAATAGTATAAGACCGCCAAGTGTGGCAAAAAATACTACAAGTGGGTGCATCTGAGTGTCTTTTCCTACAAGTGGTGGACGCATGACATTATCGAGTATGCTTATTACTCCTGCACCAATGAGCAATACGAGACCTTCCCATCCGTTGCCAAGCGCAAGCATGATAATTCCTGTTGGAGCCAGAACGACAGATGTGCCTACTGCAGGAATAATGGCGATAATTACCATAATGACACCCCACACAAACGCTCCTTCTATCCCTGTGATCCAGAACAGCAAACCACTCAATATACCTTGTAAACCACCAACAATCAGCGTGCTTTTGAGTGTTGCTCGTGTGGTGGAGGTGAATCGTTCGTAGAGCATAGTTTCATATTCGTCACCCAGAGGAGATAAGTGCATGAGACGTTTGAGTAGTCTAGCACCGTCTTTGAAGAAATAATACAGTGTATAGAGCATCACAAACATCATGAGTATGAAACGTAGGGAATTTTGTGTGACACTTTTTACGCTGGTAAAGAGAAATCCACTTAACCACTGAGTAGCATTTGTCGCATATGTAGTCCAGTCACTTCGAATATTTTCTACATAGGGAGCGGCTGGTGTATTTTCAATCCATGATGACACTTGTCCTGGATCTTGGAATAGACTACTTTGTGAAACACTATCATAGAGTTCCAGGGATTCATTGACCAATAGGGCACTGAGTGCTGAGAGCGGTACAAAGATAATTAGAAATACAAGTACAACTGAGACACTCGCACTAAGGCCTGGCTTCCTAAATCTACGCAAGATATATTTGTGAACAGGGTAAAAGGTAATAGCAATCACCGCTGCCCAAAAGATTGGATAGAGAAATGGTCTAAAGAGGTAGAGCATGACAATGCTCAGGAGAATAATAAGCCCAAAAAAGATAAGCGAGCGCATTTTTCCGAAGCTTACTTTGTTGGTTTCGTCTCGTTTTTTCATAAATATTAATTAAGATTATATAGGTCTAAGTATAGCACTATTTTGTGTCAGGCGCCACATATAAAAGCAGGTAATCTTGGTTTTCAGATGTGATTGTATGAGGTGTGCCCTCAATATCTAAGAGAAGTTCCTTTGTAATGATCCACCACGGGTGTACTTCTCGTCTAGCCAAATAGTATTCTATATTTGGTTTATTGATAGAAAGAATATCAAGGTTTTGTTCGTAGTGTAGATACCAATAAAATGCAGGGAGTGTGCGTCCATGATTCCAGTTTTGTACGCCGTATAGTACGATAGATTGGTTTTGGGGCACGTGGTGCGAAATAGTATTTAGAAATATCTGGGTAGGGGTTTCCTCTATATTTTTTATTGTCTGTGAGGTGTCTCGAATAAGGATACATGTGTATATAAGAAATAATACAGCAAGTATACCAAGTGTAATTCTCTGGATTTTTTTGTTTGTAATCAAGATTTTGAGGGTATGAGGAATAGTGAGAATTGAAATATAGAGTGCAGGGAGTGCAGGGAGTATATACCACTCAAGTTTGGTCGTAAGGATATGAGGAGGAGTACATGTTGTAGCAATCCAGAGTAGTAAAAAAGCATAGTACCAGTTCTTTTGTTTCATCAAAAGATATACAGTACTTATCACACCAAAAAAGAAACACGCAATCAGTATCCATCCTGACTCTTGGTATATAAAATTAATATAAAATGAAAGAGATCCTGCATGACCTTGTAGCGGGTCAGAGATGCGAGTAAAAAATTGTTCTTTCCAATACACACCGATGTACGTATTTGTATATGTGATCAAGAGATATATATGCCAAATGAGCCATGGAACAAGACTGGAAATAAGAAATACGAACATTCTTTTGAAATGCCATTTTTGTAATTCAAAAAACGGTCGTATTAATTCTGCGATGACAATAAGTATGAGATATAGTATTCCCATAACTCCTCTCGACATGAGACCAAGTCCGAGAAAGACTGCGGCAATCCACCACCATTTTTTATTTCGTCCATACAGATAACTTACCAGACCAGCGAGAAATAATGAGAGGGATAGCATATCAAAGTCAGCTGTACGGATCATGTGTGGAAACCATATCATTGGGGAGAGGAGAAAGAGTGTGGAAGCAAAAAAAGACCACAGTTTATCTAGTCTTTTTCGTGCAATGAGATATATGAGTGGTGCAATGAAGATTGATAGTATGGCAGCGGGGAAACGTAGCGCAAATGTGTTGAACCCAAATACACGTATAGATAGTGCTTCAAGCCAAAACGGGAGAGGTTCCTTTTCCAGCCATGTATCATCTTGGAGATTGAGGTGCATGTAGTCTCCTGACTGTACCATTTCGCCTGCTATATTTGCGTAGAGTCCTTCATCCCAGTCTTGAAGCTCCTTTGTTCCGAGCTTAGTAAATACCAAAACAGAACTAAGTACAACAAGTGCTGCGATAAGCATGAGATCAATTTTGTATTGCTTTATGATATTCATGAGAGTATTGTAGCAGAAATATGGGTATCAAAAAACCCGCCATGTGCGGGTTTTGTTTTAGGCTGCAAAATGTGTTACGTTTGGGTCTATTTTGCTCTCGGAGTCAAGTTCTGCGTTTACTTTATCTATTTCTTCTGCTTTATCCATTTCTTTTATAGCTTGTTCAGCAGGTATGTGTGTTTTTTGATCATCTAATGATTCAAAACCTTCTAATTCAGCTTCTACGACAGCTTCTGGTGGAAGTGGTGGAGGTTCTACACCAAGAGTGTTATCATGAGGTGTTGGGAGACCTTCTGGTTTAGGTTTCATATAGTATGAAATTATATTAAACAATGTTTTCTTTTTTTACTAATTTCCATTTACCTATAGGCAGTACACCAAGCTTGAGTTTGTTTATACGGGTTCGTTTGAGAGATTGGACATGATAACCTAGATTGCCAAACATTTTTCTGATCTGCCTATTTTTTCCTTCTTTGAGAATGACGGTGACAATTGTTCTTCTTCCTTTGTTGAATTCTTTTTTTATAATGATTCCTTGCACAAAGTCATCATCAATATTCATGCCCGTTTCTAATACTTTTTTGGTATCTCGTGAAAGTGATTTCTCTATGACAATTTCGTATTCTTTTTCATGCTCATAGCGTGGGTGTGTAAGTTCATTGGTAAGTTCACCATCGTTGGTGAGAAGCACGAGTCCTTCTGAATCCTTATCAAGTCGCCCGACCGGGTATACGCGATTCTTAATATCTCTTTTGTCACGCCCGACACAATTTTCTTTCGTAAGTAGGTCGAGCACTGAGTCTCCTTGTTTGCTTGAGGCGCTTGAAATATATCCGATAGGTTTGTTGAGCAGGATGTACATTTTTTGGTTGTAGTCAGTTGGTTGGTTGTGTTTGTTTTTCTTTCCTTCTACCTCCACCACATCTTCTGCTGGATCCACTTTCATTCCAAGCTCGGCAGGGTTGCCATTTACTGTAACTTTACCGTCAGCAATCAAAACTTCGGCTTTGCGGCGTGAACAAATCCCAAGGTCAGCAATATGTTTTTGTAGACGTACTAGTTCTGGCATATTATTTTGCTATTCTCACTTTGGTGATGACATTTTTCTTTACCTCCTCAAGAGAACATGTAACATTTCCAATTTCTGCACGCATTCCTTTGCGTGGTGATTTTTGTAATGTGTTGAGAACAGTCTCTGCAATAGTATCTAGTGGTTCTCCAGGAATTTGTACATTGAAAAAGTCATTAATATCACGGATCTGTTCATCACCTGATGCAATGATAGTGTTTTTATCTATACGTTTAATCACATTGTCTTCAACATCGTGCTCATCTGCAATTTCTCCCACAAGTTCTTCGAGTACATCTTCGAGCGTAGCAATACCTTCTGTGCCACCAAACTCATCCATCACAATTGTAATGTGCGTATTCTTCTTTTGGAATTCATGGAGCACGTCGTCTATTCTCATTTGTTGGGGTATGCGTAAGATAGGATTTGTTATGTTTTTGATTGATTTTTTCTCTCTGTCTTGGATAAATGCAAGGAGTACATCTCGTGCGTGCACATAGCCGATAATATTGTCCGGTGTCTCGTCTATTACAGGATATCGTGTATGCGCGTTGTCCTTTATGGTGTTTGCCGCCTCTTCGATGGTCATGGTGTTTTCCAAATATTCAATATTCACGCGCGGAGTCATAATATCTTTGGCAGTAATGTCATTAAA
>PKTJ01000029.1 GCA_002869205.1 Candidatus Parcubacteria bacterium
CTCTTATTTCTTCGCCAGTTTGGGTTTGTTGCTCTCGACACAGAGCTGGCTCATCGGCGGGATCGCGATCGCGTATGTGGTCGTCTCGCAGTTGCGAGTCAAGAAAGAAGAGAGGATGCTCCTCGAGGAGTTTGGTGACGCGTACGTCCGATATGTCGCCTCGACGCGACTGCGCCAGCGGGAGTTCGTTCGCTGTGCAGCTAGCTCGATCTTTCTAGTGTGTCATGCTGTCGGCATGCTGTGGGAGCTCGCGTGGATCGTAACCCAAGGGAGGGTGTCATGAATAGCGCCAGAGCACCTTGTGGATCAAAGGTGCGGCACAAGTCGTTCATTTACAACAATACAAAAAGACCCAGAAGGAGGAAAGGAGGGTCTTGCAAAAAACATCTTGAAAAGGTGTTTTTTGTTTTCATCATTGACAAACAAAAAGAAAAATGGTTTAATATGCGCGTTCGTTTCCGCCTCATCGGCGGATAAACTTACAAGCCGAAGTGGTGGAACTGGTAGACACGCTGGTCTTAGGAACCAGTGCCTATGGCGTAAGGGTTCGAGTCCCTTCTTCGGCACACGAAAAATGACGCAAGTCATTTTGAGTGTCACGTGATGAGCGAAGCGAATTTTACGTGACACGTTATTGGAAGAGCGCTGGCGTCATCTCGTGGCCGGCACAACCTCTGTTTTACAGAGGTTTTTATGTAAGAATATGTTAGGTCTAGAACTTGCATCTCAAAATCCAGATACACCTTCCATTGATCTTCACGAATTTCAAAATTCACATGAAGCATTGGAGTTTTTGGAAACAGAACTTTATGGTCTGTACAAAAATAGTGAACAATATGTACGTGTAATCCACGGTATTGGAGAAGGGGTTTTGAAAGAAAGAGTACATAGCGTTCTCAAAGAAAATCCTCTGGTAAAAGCCTTTGAATTAGAACAAAATGATGGTTCAACTATACTCACATTTTATCCACACTCGTCTCCTTGACACCACCTAGTGATTCAGGTATTATATGCGGGCGTGAATATAACTCGATTCATCGAGCCAAGTCCAAAGACACACGCTCTACACGTTTGGACCTCTGGGTAACAACTTCGTACTTCAATTCTAAAACTAGATCATGATGTACTCAAGAACAATTAGTTACTCACAGTATCCGAGCGGATAGATTTCAAAACAATCATTTGTTTTTGAACCGCTTGATGGCGGTTCTTTTCTTTCTCAAAAATTTCGACACGCAGTCTGCACAGAAAATTCTGTTTAGACTGTGAATCGAAATGACAAAAAACGATAGACCGAAAGTTCATTACAATTTACTTGTAAAGCAATATAAACGCCTTGTCCGAATTTATTCGGATGAAGCATTAAAACATTGTAAGTCTAAATTTTCATGTCTGCCGACATGAAAGCATCTTAACAAACTAAATCCACGAACAACGTTTCTCGTTCGTGGTAACTGCGTATCTGCTACGGTAGATACGTGATACAAAACAAACACAATTGTATGTTTTTGTAGTGCACTTCAAGAGCACATGGTGGATGCCTAGACACTGTTAGACGATGAAGGACGCCGCAGGGTGCGATAAGTTTCGGTGAGGTCCCAAGCAACCTTTGACCCGGAAATTTCCGAATGGGGGAACCCACTCTCTATTGGAGAGTACTGTACAGTGAATACATAGCTGTATGGAGAAGACCTGGTGAAGTGAAACATCTCAGTAACCAGAGGAAAATAAAATAACAAAAGACATCTTTTTTCTTACCTTACCTCGTTCTCGCAAGAGACGCGGGATAAGGTAGTTGAAAGATGTTATGATTCCGTTAGTAGTGGCGAGCGAACGCGGAGCAGCCTAAACCTATATCTGTGTTGAGCGTAGGAAAAATTGTCTTTTGACTTTTCGGACTACGTTCTTAAAGGACAGACCGTTGCAGTATAGGTGTTGTAGGACATAACGTCGGTTATCTGTTATACCGGTTACGTATATACATATATAGTCAAAGACTCCTGGAACGGAGCACCACAGAGGGTGATAGTCCCGTAGATGAAATACATATATATAGGTAATGTTATGTTCCTGAGTAGGGCGGAACACGTGAAATTCCGTCTGAATCTGTCGCGACTATGCGATAAGGCTAAATACTAACAGTGATCGATAGTGAACTAGTACCGTGAGGGAAAGGTGAAAAGTAGCCCGGAGAGGGCGGTGAAATAGTACCTGAAACCGTGTGCTTACAATGAGTTGGAGCTCTAGTCTAGATCTTTTAGATTTAGGCAGAGTGACAGCGTTCCTATTGAAGAATGAGCCTACGAGTTATTCTTATGTGGCAAGCTTAAGGACTTTTGGTCTGAAGGCGTAGCGAAAGCGAGTCTTAACGGGCGCTTAAGTCGCAAGGAATAGACCCGAAACTGAGTGAGCAATCCATGACCAGGTTGAACCCCTTCGAAAGAAGGGGGGAGGACCGAACCCACTCGCCGTGCAACACGAGGGGATGAGTTGTGGATAGCGGAGAAATTCCAATCGAACTCAGTAATAGCTGGTTCTCCTCGAAATATATTTAGGTATAGCTGTATGTGATCCCTTTGGTGGTAGAGCACTGGATGGGTGTTGGGCGGTTCGCCGTACCACTCCCAATCAAACTCCGAATGCCAGAGATTATTAGCATGCAAGTCAGACTGTGGGGGCTAAGCTTCATAGTCAAAAGGGAAACAGCCCAGATCGCAAGTTAAGGTCCCAAAATTGATACTAAGTGTATAAGGTGGTGTCGATTCTCAAACAACCAGGAAGTTGGCTTAGAAGCAGCCATCTTTTAAAGATAGCGTAATAGCTCACTGGTCAAGAGTCTTCGCGCCGAAAATGTACCGGGGCTCAAGTATCATACCGAAACTGCGAATTGCCGTAAGAAACTTTACATTCAAGTTAAAGATATTTTTCTCCAGAAAATTTCGTTAGAAATTTTCTGTAAATGATAAAAGAGAAAGTATCATCATACATTGAATAGAAAGTTTCTTACGGCAGTGGTAGAGGAGCATTCCTAACTGCGTCGAAGTCGGACCCGCGAGGGCCGGTGGAGCGTTGGGAAGAGAGAATGTAGGCACAAGTAGCAAAAACGCGGGTGAGAGTCCCGCGCGCCGAAAACCCAAGGTTTCCAGGGCAACGAGAATCGTCTCTGGGTTAGTCGGTCCTAAGGCCAGGCCATCGAAAGGTGGCGTAACCGATGGATGAGCAGGTTAATATTCCTGCACTCGGCATTGTTTGTTATCATATGTGGATTTCAAAGGTATGAGCGTCCTTGGTATTGGGCGTCTCGCAAGAGGAAGACCAAATCTTCGGAGGAGGTCAATTCGTGTTAGAGAAGTCCCTAGAAGAGTATGATGACGCTAGGCAATGTCGATCCGTACCGCAAACCGACACAGGTAGGTAGGTCGAGAAGACCAAGGCGTACGAGAGAAACATGGTTAAGGAACTCGGCAAAACAGCGGCCGTAACTTCGGGATAAGGCCTGCCCCATTTCGGTGGGGCTCAACAAAAGACTCCATGCGACTGTTTACCAAAAACACAGCTCCCTGCTAACTCGAAAGAGGATGTATAGGGGGCGATGCCTGGCCAGTGTCAGAACGTTAAAGAGAGGGGTTCGACCTCGTGTCAAAGCTCTGAACTGAAGCGCTGATGAACGCCGGCGGTAACTATAACCGTCCTAAGGTAGCGAAATTCCTTGTCGGGTGAGTTCCGACCCGCACGAATGGCACAACGATGTGCAGACTGTCTTAACCATGTACTCGGCGAAAATACAAGAGTCGTGAAGATGCGACTTACCCGCAGCTAGACGAAAAGACCCCATGAAGCTTTACTACAGTTTGACATTGGTATATTATTTTATCTGTTCAGTATAGGTGGGAGCCTTCGGGCGTCCGTGAGATACCACCCTTATACTATGGTATATCTAATCTCGTACCCTGAATCGGGTATGGGAGACAGTGTCTGATGGGTAGTTTAACTGGGGCGGTTGCCTCCCAAAATGTAACGGAGGCGTTTACAAAGGTTGGCTTGATCCGGATGGAAATCGGATTGGACGTGCAAACGCAGAAGCCAGCTTTACTGCAAGGGCTACCACCCGAGCAGTCACGAAAGTGGAAGTTAGTGATCCGACCGTTCAATATAGGATGGCGGAAGCTCAACGGATAAAAGTTACTCTGGGGATAACAGGCTGATCGCACCTAAGCGTCCATAGCGACGGTGCGGTTTGGCACCTCGATGTCGGCTCATCGCATCCTGGGGGTGAAGAAGCTCCCAAGGGTTAGGCTGTTCGCCTATTAAAGCGGTACGCGAGCTGGGTTCAGAACGTCGTGAGACAGTTCGGTCTCCTATCTGCTGTGGGCGTCGAATATTGCAGGAACCCATCCCTAGTACGAGAGGACCGGGATGGACGAACCTCTGGTTTACCAGTTGTGCACCACGCATCGCTGGGTAGCTAAGTTCGGCACGGATAAGCGCTGAAAGCATCTAAGTGCGAAGCCGTTCCTAAGATTAATATTCATTTGAGAATCGTTCGAGACTAGAACGTTGATAGGCACCAGGTGTATGCCGAGGTGTACTAATTATTCGAGCACTACAAAAACATAGAGTTGTGTTGATTAGTTTTTGTAAAGATGAAATTGATTTACCGTTACGTTTTACAAGTATTTTGAAAATTTAAAAAGAGACAATGTCTTGGTGGTTTTTGCAGCAGGGGTACACCTGTACCCATACCGAACACAGCAGTTAAGCCTGCTAGCGCCGATGGTACTCGCAAGGGAAGAGTAGGTCGCCGCCAAGACATTGTCTCTTTTTTTGTACCTAAAAAATTGGTATACTATTGCTGCATTAAACTATTATGATTCATTTTTTACGCAAGTCCTACAAGCGAGAAAAAAGAAAATTTATCCTCGTTTTTTTGTTGATTTTTGTTGTTTTTATATCTCTGTTATTGTTTCGTCGTGAACTTTATCTCTTCGTAATCACCACGATCGAGTTCCTTGGCTATCCGGGGATTTTTGTGATATCATTTCTCATGGATTTGATTATCCAGCCTTTTGGCTCGGGGTCGCTCGTTTTCATCAGTGCGGCTCTTGGGAAGAATGTTTTTATCGCTCCCCTCATGGCGGGTCTTGGTAGCGTGGCCGGAGGATTTGGTGGTTATCTCATCGGGAAGAAAATCGGGGCCGAACGATTCGAGAGGGTTTGCGGGAAGAAGAATTTCAAAAAGACTGAAAAGTTGTTTGATAAATATGGTGTCTGGGCAGTACTAGCGGCCGGCCTTCTGCCTGTGCCATACAATGCGGTGTGCTGGGCGGCAGGGATCTATGGTATGAAAAAGCGTGTGTTTATTGCGAGTGCGCTTGCGACACGTATTCCACGGTTTCTTTTTTTAAGTTTAATTGGTTTTATATTTTAAAATATGCTCGAAGTGATCTGGGGGCTAAAAACAATTGCGATATTTGATGTGTGGACGTTTGAGCATTTGCTCAGTGGTTTGTCAGTCGGTTCTGCCGTGCACAAGAAAAATCATAAAGAGATGCGAAAGTTTTTTCGTACGATCGGGACTGTGATTCGTACAGGTGAGTATAGAAAATTAAAAAAATTGCTCAAGCGAGAGAAACATCATTCATTACATTTCGATATCATGGGAGTACTGTGCCTAGCGTTTGCGTGGGAGACGATCGAACATTATCTCGAGCAAGGGCTTCTAGGCGAGCGAGTAATGTATTGGTTTCAAGGAACAGAGTTTTGGGCCAACAGAATTATCTCCGATCCACTTATGCTCGTGCTTGGATATTTGATTGCGAAGCGTTATCCTAGACTTGTTGTACCAGCGCGTATATTGTCGTTCGTGTGGCTTATATTCCATATATTTATCGATCCACATAGTATGTGGTTGCATGAGATATTGTAATGAAATAATATAAAAAAACAGAGATGTGATGAATCATGTCTCTGTTTTTTTATATTGACCAGGAGTTATTTTTGTGTTAATCTCCGGGCAGATCTGAGGAGTTGATCAAACCTTCCGTGGATACGGAAGATAGGGGGATTGATGGAAGTTCCGAAGAAAATCAGTGCCTGGATGGGCATTCCTTGTCTCGCCGTGTCGAGTGTGATGTCGGTTGGATTTTGGCCGCCCCACCTCCGTTACTGGTTCTTCATCCTGATCGGACGTAGAGAAGACGAAAAGAAGTTCGGCTCTGGTGGTGGCACCGCCGGCTCAGTCGTGGCGCAGTTCGTCGCTTGGGGTCTTGTGATCTGGGGGTCGCTCTTTTGGCTCCTGATCATCACCGCTATTTCAGCGGGCCTCGGGCATCTCTGCATCGGTAAGGCAGAGGCCTACCTGCGCTATCGTACATGGAAGCGGACAGGTCACACGTACCGCCTCAACCACAAGGGCGAGAAAGTCACACACGACTTCAACGAGACGTGTGACGACGAGTTTCCTTCGGTGCTGTTCGCCAACATGCAGATCTTCTTCATCGACGGGCCACTCTGGGTGAAGCTGCTTGCGGGACTGTTCGTCCTCATCGCCTTCCGCATCCTTGACGGGAAGCGCAAACTCGGTCTTGCAAAGTGGGCCGACGGGAAGACGGGCGTGTGGGCCTGTATGGTCGACGACTACTTCGTCGCGTTGCAGGTCTCCTGCATCATCTCGATCCCAACCATGCTGTGGTGCACTGTCAACGGGAGACCGGTCTTCGCTCTCGTGTCTACCCTGATGTATCTGTTCGGGATCGCATCGTTCATCCTCCCGATGATTGTTCGGGAGCTACATCGAACACGCTAGGAATCCTCAACACCTGGCAACACCGCATCACTCGTCGACGGGGCAGACGAGTGGTGTGGGGGAGAAAATAAAAACCACCTATGAGAAGGTGATTTTTTGTTTTTAGAATTAATCTTCTTTTATAAACAACCACCGCCATGTTATGAGGAGTATGATTATACTCGCCCCAATACCAATGTACATGGGTTCAATGTTCCATCGGTATACAGGCCATCCATATTCTTGTTTCATCCAACCTTCTATCAGCCACACACCAGATGCAATGGCGGCCGTTGCCATTGAAATGGTGATAAGTATATCATTGAGTTTTTTCTTTGAGAAAATAGAGAGTAATGTTGGTAAGAGTAATGCCGAGACACCGACGGTGCCTACTGCATAGATAATACCGATAACTGATTGAAGAGTGAGAACAAGTACGAGACTCAAGATGAGGGTAATAACAATACCAACGCGTGTTAACGTCTTGAGCGAAATATCTCCCCATTTTTTCTTTAGGAAATCTTTTGCAATAATAGTGCTCGAAGAAAAAAGAAAAGAATCAATGGTCGACATGATAATTGAAAGTAATGTCACTACAAAAATTCCTTTTATTATTATAGGTAATACTTCATTTGAAAGTGTAAGGTATGAGAAGAGCGCGTCACTTTCTGGAAATGCTGCGCGTGCGTAGAGGCCAGTAACTAGTGTTGCCATGTCAAAAATAAACCAGAAAACAAGAGCCCAGAGCACACCTTTTTTGGCAATATTTCCATCCTTGGCTGCAAAACACCGTGCATAAAAGTTTGGGTCAACAAGTGTCCAACAGGCAAGCAAACCCCACACAACGATTGTCTGTATTGGTAATTCACCTACAAAGGTTAGGTGTGTTGCCGGTAAGTTTGTCTTTAAGAATTCAAATCCACCAAAGGTTTTTATACTAAAGAAAATAAGGAGTCCAAATCCAAGGAACATGAGAATAAACTGTAAAATATCGGTTCGTACCACTGCACGAAAACCACCATACCAAATATAGAGTGCACTGAGACCAAATCCAATAGCCATTGCCCATCCAAGACTAATACCAAATAAGAAATTAATCAAAATACCAAGTGAAAACACATAGGGTGCAGGAGTCGTCATGATGTAGGTGATGATTCCACCGAGAGTTCCTGATTTTTTACCAATCTTTTCACGTAGTTGATCTGCTAATGTAGTATGTCCTGAATCGTGGATTTTCTTTGACATGAAGAGTGCAAAGAAAAGATATATAACATACCAAAATAATCCATTTGTCACCCATGCGACTACACCATACCCAAAAACAAATTCTCCAACACCCAAAATTAACCCATACCAGGTAGTCACGAGTGTCATGACAAATGCAGGTAAGGTCAGTTTGCGTGCTGCCAAAATATAATTATCTTCATCCAGGGATTTTTTGGCAAATTTTAATCCCAAAATAAAAAGCCCTACAATGTATAGGCCTATAATGACTTGGTCTGCGAGATGTAGTTCCATAGTAAAACGTTTTAGTGGCTCCTCCCCTATGAGGGGAGGATGGGAGGGGCCGAATTTTGGAGGACCCCCTCCAGCTCCCCCTAATAGGGGGAGAGTTTTTAAAGAAGTGTTTGCATAATTTTAGCATAAAATTTTGCGTGCGTCACGCATACGAGATTTGGCTTTTTTTGTTCAATAGAAACTGTCGAATTGACTGTTTTATTTGATATACCGATAAGATGTCCTTGTTGCATTTCTAATTCGTCCACGGGCCATTTGAGACCCTCTGAGGCAAGTATATTTGTCTTATGTAGAGGATAAAGAGAAATACGGGTGTAGATAGGAAGTTCGATGCTCCATCTTTTAGGTAATCGAAAGATAATATCTGTGCCGGCAAAAAATATAATATTCTTTTTTAGATATTTTGATAGAACATGTAGAATTTGAAGTGTGTGATCAAACCGTTCTCCTTCAAATCCAAACGCGAGATAAAGTTTGCTTTGTGTGTTTTCCAAAGCTTTCTCTAGATCGGTTGAGTTTTGATCAGATATTTCAATTATTTCTGTATTTTCTTTCCAATATTCTTTGTTTTCAAGTGAGTCAAGGTCACCTATTATTTTGTCGGGGATGATATCTAATTTTTTTAAATGATTTGCGCCACCATCGACGGCGACGAGTGAGGAATCTTCTTTGTATATAGATAAAAACTGGTCAATAATTACATTGCCAGTGCCAATAAGGATTGTTTGTTTTGTATTAGACATGTTTTTTGTTTTTTACAAACCAATACACTCCCCAAATCACAAATGGAATTGAGAGCCATTGCCCCATACTCAAAAATCCTTCAAGCGTATGGCGCTCTTTTACAAACTCTACGAGGAATCTTGTCAAAAAGTAAGTAATGAGGAAAAAGTTGAAAGTTGAAAGTTGAAAGTTGAAAAACTTTTTTTTGCGTAATAAATAAATTATTAAAAAGATTGAAAGAGCTATGAGAGATTCATAGAGTTGGCTTGGGTGTCTCAAGAGAATTTCAGGATCGACTCGTTGAAACCATATACCCCATGGTAGTTCTGTTGGTTTGCCAATAATCTCTGAGTTAAAGAAATTTCCAAGTCTAATAAACGCTGCCAAAAGTGGGATAGGGATAATAAGTATGTCGAGATATTTTTTGAGTTCGATTTTTTTAACCTTTTTGTATAGGAGCACGGTTAATAATAGTCCAATTGTCATGCCATGACTTGCAAGTCCGCCATGATGGACCATAAATATCTCAATTGGATTATTCCAGAAGTATTCGAGATTGTAAAAAACAATATGGCCAATTCGTGCGCCAAGAAGTCCGCCAACTACCATCCACATGCTCAGATCGTACGCAAGATCAATTTGGTAATCTTTTTCTTTGAATAGTTTGGTATACAGGAGAACTGAGAGCACAACACCGAGTGCCAAAAAAAGACCATACCAACGAATTGTGAATGGTCCCAGTTGAGTAAGTATTGGGTTGATGTTATTGACGAGCATAGTTATTCATGAATTTCTTCTACGTGTTCTTGGGCATGAGTATCGTCATGGTTATCATCACTGTGTCCGTGTTCTAGTGGCATGAGCACCATGCCTGCCATAAGAGCGATTCCGAGTATAAGCGCAAGAAGTTGACCAAATGATTTTTTACTATCTTTTTCTTTGTGTAGTTCAGGGATGAGGTCAGACCCAGCAATATAGATAAACCCTCCTGCAGCAAATGGAATCAAGAAATATGTAATGTGTTCGCTGCTAGAGCCAATCACTAGTACTAGAATGGCACCAAGGACTGCGGTAAGTGCAGTAAGAAAATTAAATAGAATTGCTTTTTTCTTTTTCATACCACCATGCAAGAGAACACCAAAGTCTCCAATCTCTTGAGGAATTTCATGAAGGATTACGGCAAATGTTGTGGCGATCCCTACAGGAATACTTACCAAATAACTTGCGGCAATAATCATACCGTCTATAAAATTGTGAACTGCGTCACCAAACAAATTCATGTATGCAAAACTATGTATCTTCTGGTGTATGTGTTCTGGATGATGGCAATGTCTCCAGTGAATGAATTTTTCTACAATAAATGAAAATAAAATACCAACAATAATGTATGTAGAAACCTGGAAAGTAAATCCAACCTCCCCGATGATTTCTGGAAGCAGGTGAAAGAACGCTCCGCCAAAGAGTGCTCCGGTAGAAAAACTCACAAGATAGAGCAGTATTTTTTTGAGGATATGTTCCTTGATACCAAGAGCAATGATGCTAATGAGAGATACAATACTTATGAGAAATACACTCCCAAGGGTATATAAAATAGTCTGTGTCATAGGGTTATTTTTTAGCTAAAAACAGTTGCATTATGATATGAAAGAGGTCTTTTGTCAATCGGGGATACATATCCACAGAAGGTCCTCTTGCCATTCTTTTTTTAACTTGTTATAGTCTGCCCTAGATTTACAAATAACATTTTTGGGGTATGTCTGAAGAACATTATGACATTGTAAAAGACGCGGTTCTCAATCATTTACGTGAGGT
This sequence comes from Candidatus Parcubacteria bacterium, assembly GCA_002869205.1. Lineage (GTDB taxonomy): Bacteria > Patescibacteriota > Patescibacteriia > Magasanikbacterales > UBA922 > BM521. Next base: position 10,838 of record PKTJ01000029.1, read on the forward strand.
TTTTGAAGAGATAGAAGAAGATATCGCACGAACACACGAAGAGAAATATGCAATGCTCGAAGATGTTTTGGAAAATGCAGGAGACGTGGACGAGCTCAAGGTTGCATTTAGTCAATGGTATAATGATCAGGCTGATGATTTGGAACTCGAATACGAGCTCGAAGAATTATGGCAAAATGCACTTGGTGACACAGATATCGATTTATAAAAATATTTTTTGGACACTTGAAGCACACAACAGGAAATGGTAATCTATAGGAAAGCCATTTCTTTTTTTGATTTTACAGATGATACATATGTCAAAACTCAAAGGTAACATGCTTATAGCACAAGGTGGTGGTCCGACTGTAGTAATAAACCAGAGTCTTGTTGGTGCTGTCTTGGAAGCACGAAAATATGAAGAAATTGAATCTGTGTATGGTTCACGTCAAGGTGTGTCAGGAATTATAAAAGAGAATTTTGTAGATCTGACACACGTGGATGAAGGGCATCTAGAGTCAGTAGCATCTACACCTGGATCAGCACTGGGGACTACGCGTGATAAACCAGACGAAGACTATTGTAAGAAGATGTTTGAAATTATGCAAAAACATAATATCAGATACTTTTTTTATATCGGCGGTAATGATAGTGCAGATACATGTCGCATTGTAAACGAGCAGGCACAAAAACAAGGTTATGAATTGCGCGTCATTCATATCCCCAAGACGGTGGATAATGATTTGCCGGGAACAGATCACTGTCCAGGATTTGGTTCAGCCGCACGCTATGTGGCATCTGCATTTCGTGGTGTTAATTTTGATAATGCAGCATTGCCGGGTGTGTACATTGGTGTAGTGATGGGAAGGCATGCAGGATTTCTTACGGCGTCTTCTGTGTTGGCAAAAGACAAAGAAGGAGACGGGCCACATCTTATATATACACCAGAAAAGAATTTTGATATTCATCATTTCACTCACGCAGTAAAAGAAATGTATGAAAAGCATGGCCGATGTATTGTCGCTATTTCAGAAGGCGTGCATGATAAGGATGGTGTGCCTATTATGGCAAAATTAGTAAAGCAAGTGGAGCATGATGCTCATGGGAATGTGCAACTCTCTGGTAGCGGTGCTTTGGCAGATCTCTTGTCTGATCGTGTCAAAGATCATACGGGAATTTCCCGTGTTCGTGGGGATACTTTTGGGTATCCACAGCGCTCATTTCATGGGTGTGTATCACAGACAGATGCTCGTGAGGCTCGAGAAGCCGGGATGCACGCTGTGGTGTTTTCTATGTCGGGGGACGTTGATGGCTCAGTTGCGATCAAGCGCGTAAGCGAGTATAGTGTAGAATATGAAC
>PKTJ01000052.1 GCA_002869205.1 Candidatus Parcubacteria bacterium
ATGGATGATCAGATGTACCACGCGTTTTATAGGGTTGAGTCAACTCATTGGTGGTTTATCGTGCGTAAAAATATTATCATAGAATTTCTCAAAAAAACTTTAAAAGATGAAAACGATACAACGATTTTGGATATTGGATGTGGTACTGGATTTATCTTAGAATCACTTAGAAAATTTGGCAATGCACATGGTATAGATACACATAGAGACGCTATAGCATACACTAACAGACGACTTAGAGATGAAAATGCTTCAACACTACACAACATACTTTCTGATGTACTCTCAAAAAAATATAGTCTGATAACTTTTTTTGATGTTATTGAACATATAGAAAACGATGACCTATTTCTCCAAAAAATAAAAGGAGGGTTGAAAAAAGATGGAACAATATGTCTCACTGTTCCAGCATATCAAAAGTTGTGGAGCCCTCATGATGAAATTAATCATCATTTTAGAAGATATAATAAAAAACAAATTATAGAAAAACTTACCAAAGCCGGATTTAACATACAAAAAATAACATATTTCAATACCCTCCTTTTCTTGCCAGCAGTATTACAAAAAATCTACATGCGTTTTATAACAAAAAAAGCACAGGCAGACACAACGCCTCCTGTGGTTATAAATACTATATTTAGATTTATATTTAGCTTAGAAAAATATATATTAAAAATTTTCAATCTACCTTTTGGACTATCTATATTTGTAATAGCCAAACCAAAAGATCTATAAAAACTTTCAATTTACACTAATCAAAAAACCATGGGCTAATCCATGGTTTTTTATTATAAACTATTTTAATTTTCCATCACGAGTTCTGCTCTTTGATTCAAAACTTCTATCCAAATCTTTCCTGGATTAAGTACCTCATCTACTCTTGTCGCCCCATCATATTCAAAAGTAAACCATCGTGTTCTACCTTCTCTATCAGTCTTTTCCCATTCCATATCAATCATATACCCATCACGAAACATTACCGCATCTCCCCTGCCAATAGTTTCCATACCAAGACGTCCAATACCATCGAGTACTTCTGTATCTACATGTTGGATAATGACAGTGTCGGCCTCAATAAGACTCCCGTCTTTATCCAAATGTGGATATCCCATCTGATACCGCTCATATTTATTTGTTGAAGAATTAAACTGCCAGTTGGCTGCGTATGTTGGTGGTAAGAAATTCACAGTAAACTCACCTACACAATTCTCAACACACTGATCCCGTTTTTCAAACGCCCACCCCCTGTGTTCCATGTTCGATGTCTCATGTTCCATGTTATCTCCATACTCTTCCCATGCACTTTCCCACAACTTTGATGAGGTATATACATTATGTGGCGCATATCTATCAGTCGAGCGCCAATAATACCAGCCTCTATAAAATTCATTCAGATCAAAAATATCAAATTCTTTTATATTATCAAGTGCATCTGGTGATCCACCAACATGCATATACATAATATCTTTGTATTCACTGAGCCAATCAAGATAATATGGACGTGCACTTCGCACCGGACCGACTTTTAACACTTCTTCACCCAGTGGATACAAAAGCATGAACCGTGAATAATTTGCCTCAACTGGCGCTTCATATACTACACGTGCCTGACTCAATCCAGACTGTGGACGTGCGTCAGTATGATTTTCTACCATGACTGCCACCAACTTTGGATTGATATCTTTTTCAAATTCTACACAGATACCGTCGAACATTCTTCTGTGTTCACAATCTTCTTCTTCGACAACGTCCAGTACGGGTCGGTCGCGACCGACCCCTGCAGAATCATCACCATTAAAATACCCCAATGCAAAAAAAATAATCAATCCCACTGCTGCAATAAAAATAATTCCTGATAAAATATACAAAAACTGTATCTCATTAAACTGTTTTTCTTTAGCTTTCTCTATGTAACCCAAAATTATTTTTTTAATAAAAATGTTATTGATTATGTCTTACATGATACTACAAAAATCTATTGCAAACAAGAAAACCACCTTTCGGTGGTTTTCTTTTATTGATATATTTTTATGACTTTTATTCCTTCTTATCACCCTCTTCTTTAACTTCTTCTTTTTTCTCTTCTCCACCTTCAACTGGAGCAGCGCCATCTTTCTTATCACCTTCCACTTCAACATCTTCAACTGTTGGAGCTTCAGACTCTTCCATAGCTTTGAGCTGTTCTTCACTAAGCGGAGGAGTAACTTTTGCAATCATGTTTGTAGGATTGTCAGTAGCAACAATTCCTTCTGGAAGTTTGAGATCTTTTACATGAATCGCATCTTCAAATGTTTCGAGTGTACTCAAGTCTACTTCGATAGAACCAACTAAGTTCTTTGGTAAACAGCGAACTGACACAGTGTCGATATTCTTTGCAAGCGTACCACCAAGAGCTTTTACTGCTGCAGGCTCTCCTACAAATTCAAGCGCAATTGTGGTTTCCATTTCAACACCCATTTGGATTTGAAGAAAATCAACGTGAGTCATATTTCCTTTTACCACATCGTATTGAATGTCTTGGAAAAGTACTTTTACTGGCTCTTTGTCACCTTCGACAACGAAGTCAACCAAGTTTGAATCACCAGCCTCTGCATATAGCTTTTCAAGCTCACGTGCACTCACTGAAATAGAAATGGGCTCACGATCAGGTCAGTATACTACACCAGGAACGTTGCCTTGTGCACGAACTTCATCTGCATTATTACTTTCTCGCTTTTGTACAGTAATTGAATATGTCATATTACTTTTTCATTATTAATTGAACGAATGAATTAGATTTTTGATAAATAGTTTGATAATAATCGAGCAGATCATCTCCTGTCATCGGCTGCTTGCGTTTCAACCGACGTGCATCTTCAAAGGAAAGATCACTTATAAGTCCGACGAGTCCCACACCCACATCAGTGAGTCCTACCAACAGTATAAGTGCATTTTTACACTGAGAACAGGTGATATGTAAGACGTGTGATCCCTGTGATTGGTCTACTGTCTTTATCGACTGTGTCTCAAACACAGCCTCACACAACGAACACTCTTTCATCACTTTGAATTGAGATCTTAGAGAATCTATATGCTGTGGTAATTCGCTAGATTTTGGCATATTTTTTGCGGGACTACTATAGCAAACCAGTATGCATTAGTCAAGAGGGGTACCCTCAAGACGATCGTGCAGCACTCTGCGCTATACCAATAAGTAAAAAACTAATAATAAGTGAGGACCCTCCATAGCTTAGAAAAGGAAGGGTCACGCCTGTCACCGGCAACAGCCCTATGGCAGCGCCAATATTGATAATCATATGAAAAAGAAAGATAAGTGAGACTCCGAGCACCAGATAGGCACTAAAATCACTCCTTGAATTTCGCGCGATCCTCACAAGCCGCCAAAGTACAAGTAGATAGAGCCCTAGAACAAGCATAACTCCCACAAAACCAAGTTCCTCACTAATAACGGAAAAAATAAAGTCTGTTTGGGCTTCTGGTAAGAAATGAAGCTGACTCTGAGATCCAAACCCCAGTCCTCTGCCCATCATCTGCCCAGACCCAACAGCAATAATAGACTGTGTCACATTATATCCCGTACCAAGTGGATCTCTCCCCGGATCGACAAATGTCATGAGACGCTCCTTTTGGTACCCCTTGAGAAGAAAAAACCACCCTACCACTGCGACTGCTATAGCCAATAACACAAGTCCTACAATATAACGTCTCTTGGTGCCTGTGAGCACAAGTAGACCAAACCAACTACCAAGTAAAATAACAGCTGACCCTAAATCTGGCTGCAACATGATAAGACCTGCAAGTAATAATGTCATTACTAAGGTAGCGACCACAAATTGCCATTTATCAAATCGACGTGCCTGTCGTTCGGTACGCCATGCCAAAAACATAATTAGAGAGACCTTTGCAATTTCTGCTGGCTGCAATGAAAAACCAAACACATGAAACCAACCAGTAGTTCCACGAATATTCACACCAAAAAATAAAACAGCGACTAGTAGAATAAACGCAGCCAGGTATGCCAAACGCGATGTAGACTCATAAAAAGAAACATGGAATTGGGACGCAACAAAAAACACAGCAAGTGCGATAACCAAAGCCATAATCTGCCTTGGTGTATATATAAGTGTGTCTCCACGCGACAAATCTACACTATATATTGCAGCAAGACCAATAAACGACAACACCACAACACTGAGTGCCAAGATCCAATCGAATTTTTTCCAAGATGAAGCAAGGAGAGAAAAACGTACCATAGTTGTTTATAACTACATTAAATTACAAAGTCAATACTTGTGCCATTATAATATTACCCCTCCCTAACCCTCCCCTAATAGGGGAGGGAATGGGTGGGGTTTAATGCAAAATAAATAACCAAACAAATAACCTCATAATTCAGACACTTTAGATAAATTCCCTCCCCTTGGGTAAGGAGGGGACAGGCAAAATATAAACTGTGTGTAAATTAACGAAGTGGCATATACATACCAAGATCAAACACATCAATCAGAGGTTCTATTTCTATTGCATCCACTTCTAAACGATCCATAAATGATGCACGCTCAATTGACCTCTTTTGGCCGGACAAAAATTGTTCAATCTTGAGTGGAGAGAATGCGATCACCTGTCCTCTGTTTTTGTAAATCACATTGAAATCACCTTCCCAATAATTAAACAGAGAATCATTTGAGATGTCAAAACTTACGAGATGTGAGCCTGTACCCTGAGATCTGTTTGCTGGTGTGAACTCAACATTGTCCACAGTAAACTGCAACCTCTGGTCAATATATTCAAGAGGATTATAAATCTTGTGTGGATCGACACGTTTCCACTTGGTATCAACTAGTCGAAAAGAAACATTGGTTGGTGTGCGTTCAAGATCATGACCATACACGGCAATATGACGTGCTTGTCCTGGCAATACTATTGCTTCATGTACATCTGTCTGACCATTTCCATATGTAAACATATAATGTACTTCTGCGATCCATCGTTCATTTGAATTTTGAACTTCGAGAAGAAAATCATATTTCTCTGGTGCACTATTGATCGTACGCTGTGCTTTGGTATCAAGTGCTCGTGGAGCATGAAGTTGGATCTGTTCTTGAGATACATAATTTTGTGCAATGCCTGAAATATTGATCTCGTCACGCGTATAATCAAATATAAAATATTTTCCCCACACAAACAACCCTGTTCCGATCGTGATAACACTCCATACAGACAATGTAATAATAAAAATCTTACGCAACAAAATCTTGTGGCTGATATACCACTGTGCCATTTTCAGATGTTTATTGGAAAACTCACCTGTAGGATCTTCGTAACGTTCAAAATTTGAATTTTGCTTATTTCCTAACATATGTGGATATTATACTACAAAATACTAGAAATTAACATATGATTATGATAGGGTGAAAATATTACGCACCTTAACAAACACAGACCTTTCACATACTGCGAGAAATCGCGCGCACAAGGAGGACCTCATGTCCAAGGCTGACATCTGGGAGCGGATCTGCATCCACCAGAAGTACATCGGCATCGTGTTCGTTGCCCTGATCTGCTGCATCGTCGGCGCGTCCGTCATGGACATGCCCGTCGACGGCAAGATCGCGCTGATCATAGTGCCGCTACCCTTCTTCTTCGGAGCAGTCGCCCACGAAGATGGGCGGATCGGCATACTCATGATCGGCATCCCGACACTACTCGGCGTGTTCGTGGGTCTCCCCATACTGACCATGCTCAACCACGGATACGAGCTCGTGTTCTGTGCCGCCGGAGGATCCGTCGCTGGTCTCGTCATGATGCTCGTCCAACTCTGGGTTCGACACAAGTTCCCGGTGACCCGCCCATCGTAACGGTGTCCTACGCCGTATCAACCCTAAACCAGGCACTTGCGGCCGCGGGCGGATGCGAGAACCCACTCGATCTGCCTGCTATGTTTCTAAATATTAGACATATAGCAGGAGAAAAATCACGTAAAATCACTTTGTGACCACGTGATAAAATCGAGTGGGTTTTTGTTTTTTTACCTCTCTATTGCCCTTGTCTTCCTCCCTTCAAAATGCTATACTATCTGCGTCTATAAAACCTAATTACGTATACTAGTATGCCAAAACGTGTTACCAAAGGACGGGTTGTAAAAGAAAAGAAAGATCCTGCTCCAAAGAAAAAAGTAATAAAAAAAGCTTCAGCCACAAAAAAAACTACTTCAAAAGCTGCGAAGTCTTCTTATAGCGCAAAAAATATTCAAGTACTTGAAGGTCTCCAAGCTGTGCGCAAACGTCCAGGCATGTACATTGGTTCGACTGGTGTTGCCGGCTTACATCACTTGATTTGGGAAGTTGTTGACAATGGTATTGATGAAGCCATGGGTGGTCATGCTGATACGATTACTATCAAACTTCTCCCTGATCATTGGGTAGAGGTGACTGATAATGGTCGTGGTATCCCTGTAGACATTCATCCTACAAAAAAAGTAAGTGCACTCCAACTCGTACTTGCCACACTTCATGCGGGTGGTAAATTTGGCGAAGAAGGTGGCGGCTACAAAGTATCTGGTGGTTTGCATGGTGTTGGTGTGTCAGTTGTAAATGCACTTTCAACAGATTTGACAGCAACGGTGCACCGTGATGGAAAAATCTGGACGCAGAGTTATAAGATTGGTAAACCACAAGGAAAAGTAAAATCAATTGGTAAAACAAAAACTACCGGAACAACTATTGCATTCCACGCTGATCCAAGTATTTTTGAAACACTCAACTATGATTGGAAATATATTGTCGATCATTTGCGTCAACAAGCATACCTTACTAAAGGTATCCGACTTGTCATGATTGATGAGAGAAGTGCGGAAGAAAAAGAAGAAGACAAAACAGCAGTTGCATTTCCAAAAAACAGTTATCAATTTTATTTTGAAGGTGGTATTGGAAGTTATATCCGCCACATCAATAAAAATCGTGAACCAAAACATGAACAAGTTTTTTATACTGAAAAACAAGAAGGTGACATTAGCGTAGAAATCGCACTGCAATATACTGGTGACTTCACCGAAAGCCTACATGCGTTTGCCAACAACATCACTAATCCAGATGGAGGTATGCATGTTTCCGGCTTTCGCACAGCACTTACCCGCACACTCAATTCATACGCACGCAACAAAGCGATATTGAAAGAAAAAGATCCAAACCTTACTGGGGATGATGTTCGCGAAGGACTTACCGCAATTATCTCGGTCAAAATCCCAAACCCGCAGTTTGAAGGACAAACAAAAGCAAAGCTGGGAAACCCTGAAGTAAAACCGGTAGTTGATGGTATCTTTGCTGAACAATTCACTATCTTTCTGGAAGAAAATCCAAAAGATGCAGAAAATATTATTGGTCAATGTCTCGTTGCGGCAAAAGCTCGCAATGCGGCAAAGATTGCACGCGACGCGGTACTGCGAAAAAGTGCTCTTGATGGTTTCACTCTACCAGGAAAACTTGCAGATTGTTCTAGTCGCAAAGCAGAAAACTCTGAACTCTATATTGTAGAGGGAGACAGTGCTGGAGGTTCTGCAAAACAAGGTCGGGATCGCCATACACAAGCAATCCTTCCACTGCGTGGTAAAGTTTTGAATGTAGAACGTGCACGTATTGATAAAATTCTTGCAAACAACGAATTGAAATCACTCATTATTGCTCTTGGTACCAATATTGGTGAGATGTTTGATATAGAAAAACTTCGCTATCACAAAATTATCATCATGACAGATGCTGATGTAGATGGTTCTCATATCCGCACACTTCTCTTGACTATGTTCTTCCGCTATTTTCCTGAACTCATCTACCATGGCAATATTTATGTAGCACAACCACCATTATATAGTATTAAAAGAGGCAAAGACGTTGAGTGGATTTATAACGAAACTGCTCTAGCAGATTACAAAAAGAAATATGGTGTCACTGATGAAGACTTGAATGTTTCTGAAGACGAGGGTGAAGGTGAGGAAGCCACAGAGAAGAAAGAAGAGAAGACAAAACCTGGCAAAAAACTCAATGTACAAAGATACAAAGGTTTGGGTGAAATGAACCCTGAACAACTCTGGGAAACCACTATGGACCCCGTGAACCGTGTGCTCAAGCAAATCACTGTCGAAGATGCTGAAAAAGCAAGTGAGATATTTGATATTCTCATGGGTAGTGAGGTTGCCCCACGTAAGAAGTTTATCCAGACTCATGCTAAATCTGTAAAAAACTTGGATATTTAGCTAAAAATAGCCAAAAATATCAAAGAGGTGTGCATACATCTCTTTTTTGTTTCAATCTATTGACAAATCAACAATATGGTGATATAGTATATGCGCAATCGGCCACAGAGCCGTTTTTAAAATACGAAAAATACTATGAACAAACTCGTAAAATATATCCGAGAATCAATCGGTGAGCTCAAAAAAGTCACCTGGCCAACAAAAAAGCAAACGATCGCTTATACGATTGTTGTTGTTGCTATGAGTATTGGCGTTGCCATATTCTTCGCAATTCTTGATTGGTTCTTCAATCTCGGACTAGGAGCTCTTATCTAATAAATAAGGAGATAACTATGGCAAAACAAACCGCCGATCTCGGCCGCCGCTGGTATGTAATACACACCTATAGCGGATATGAAGAAAACGTAACAGATAATCTTGAACAGCGTATTGATAGTTTTGATATGCAAGACAAAATCTTTCAAGTACTTGTTCCAAAAGAAAAGAAGATCAAAATCAAAAACGGTAAGCGTACAGTAATCGAAGAAAAGATCTTTCCTGGGTATGTACTCGTGGAAATGATTGTAAATGATGACTCATGGTACGTTGTTCGTAATACACCAAATGTAACTGGTTTTATTGGAACCGGAACTACTCCAACACCAATTGATCCAAAAGAAATGACCGCTCTTACTGGTCGCATGAATGTAGAAGACCCAACACATAAGATTGATGTAGAAGTAAATGCACCAGTGAAAATCACTGACGGTCCGTTTAAGAACTTTGAAGGTAAGGTCAGTGAAGTAGATGCATCACGTGGTAAGATCAAAGTACTTGTAAGTATGTTTGGTCGTGAAACACCGGTAGAACTCGATGCACTACAGGTAAAGAAGATTTAAAAGATTACAACTAGGTGGTTCACTTATGGACGCTTCTCACCTAAACTGATATTAAAAAACATAAAAAGATATGGCAAAGAAATTAACAACCCAAATCAAACTACAAATCATGGGTGGTGCGGCTAACCCTGCCCCTCCAGTAGGACCAGCACTTGGTCAACACGGTCTTAATATCCAAGACTTTTGTACACAGTTCAACAACGCAACTGCTGACAAAAAAGGTGAAGTGGTGCCAGTAATTATCAACGTATATGAAGATCGTACATTTGACTTCATTACCAAAGTTGCCCCAGCTTCAGCCTTGATCAAAAAAGCTATTGGTCTTAAAAAAGGTTCTGGTAACCCACTCAAAGACAAGGTAGGTAAAATCACAAAAGCACAAATCAAAGAAATTGCAGAAAAGAAAATGCCAGATTTGAATGCCAACGACATCGACGCAGCAATGAAGATTATCGAAGGAACTGCTCGTCAAATGGGTGTAACCATTGAATAAGACAAAAAACCAAAAATAATCCTAGCGAAAGCTGGGATTTTTTTATTCCCTATTTCCTGCTATAATGATATTAGTTTATAAGGTTCTTAAAGTTAAAAAGTTTGAAAGTTTGTACACCTCTTTATAAACTTTATAAACTTTTTAACTTTATAAACTAATTGCTATGAAAAACAAACCACTTGCAACATTCTCAAGCATTGTACCAGACCTCAAAGATTATCTGCGCGGAAAAATGCGTGGATACAAATCCACCATTAACGAAGCACCGATCGATCTCAAAACACTGGACCCCAAAACAGAAATTCTTGGGTGTTTTGTAGACTCACACGTTGATAAATCTGTTTTTGACAAGCTGAAAAAATTAAAGATGATCGCAACATTTTCTACTGGCTATGATCATATTGACTTGAAAGAAGCAAAGAGACGCGGCATTCCTGTATGCAATGTTCCTACATACGGAGAAAACACCGTAGCACAACACGCTATGGCACTCATGCTCGCGCTATCTCGCAAACTATTCCAATCAGTAAAACGTGTAAAAGAAGGTGTGTATGACTATCACGGACTGCGTGGATTTGATCTCAAGGGCAAAACTATTGGTGTGATTGGTACGGGTCACATTGGTATTCATCTCATAGACATGCTTGATGGTTTTGAGGCAAATGTAGTTGCATATGATGCGTTCCCAAACAAAGATTTGGAAAAAGATCATGCGTTTACCTACGTAAGTTTAGATAAACTTCTGAAAGAGTCGGATATCATCTCACTACATGTACCACTCTTCCCTACGACATACCACATGATAAATGATAAAGCTCTCAACAAAATGAAAGATGGTGTACATATCATCAATACCGCACGTGGTGGATTGATTGATCCAGAGGCAATGGTATATGCACTTGAAAATGGTAAGGTCGGCGGACTTGCAGTGGACGTACTTGAAGAAGAAAACTATATCGCACATCCAGAAAAAATTGATAAAAAAACAACACCAGAAGAAATTCGTGCAAGTCTCATGGAAAATATTATTATCGATCACCCAAACACGATTATCACGCCACACAATGCATTCAATAGTACTGAAGCGCTCAAGCGAATCTTTGATACCAGTGTAGAAAATATCAAAGCATTTAGTGCAGGTGAGATACAAAATGATGTCACAAAACCAAAAAAGAAAAAATAGTATGCCCACAAAGGCAATCCAAACAATTACACGAAACACATTGAAAGAACTGGCTATTATGCTGCCAGTTTTTTTTATTGCAATTATTATTGGGATTACTATTGAAATGTACTTACCCAAACATTTACTCGAGACATTGACCCAAAAACACATTTTTATCGCCATACCACTTGCAACACTTTTGGGAATATTATTACCCATTCCCCGATACGCCACGTATCCAATTGCCTTTGCACTACTTGTCGCAGGAGTTGGGTACGGGATAATTTTTGCACTCATATGTGGAGAAGTGATAGGCGAATCCATTGTACGAGACATAATGGAAATAAAGTACTTGGGAGGAAAATTTTTTGCACTACGCTTTGTGTTAAGTTTTATCTTTATAACACTCGGAGGATTTACTATTGAGATACTTTTATGATGGAAATAATACACACAAGCATTGTTGAGTTGATAAAAATATCTCCTATTCTTATAATTGCTATTTTAATATCTCAAATTATTAGTTATTACATTCCTAAAAATAAAATAAAAAAAGTATCAAAACAAAATGAAAAAAACTTTGCCAAAGCTGCGGGTATCGGCCTTATTACTCCAGGACCACTTCTCGCCTACTTACCAATACTCAAAACACTCAAGACAAAAGGAGCCCCGCTCAGCATGATCGCGGCATTTATCACAGCCCAAACACTCATAGGCCCTGCACGTGTAATTTTGGAATTAAAATATTTCGGCCCTCTTTTCTTTATATATCGTGTCATCCTCGCATTTTTTATTGCATTGGCTGTCGCTACTGGATTTAAATTAATGGAAAAATATGTATAGCTCTATGAAAAAATTACTACTCGGTCTTTCCAATTCTTATGTTTTTATTTTGTCATTAGCACTTGTCGGAGGATTATTTTTTTCAACACACACTATTCACCTCGCACCACACATCACTATTTTTCTTGCTATTATATTTTTTCTAACCGCACTCAAGATTGACTTGAAAGAAATTTGGAAATGCCTTG
>PKTJ01000024.1 GCA_002869205.1 Candidatus Parcubacteria bacterium
ATCCACCATTTCTTGTGGTTTTGTTTTTGTGAAGGCTCACGTCGTTCGTTCCATCTCTCGTGCCTGAAGAAGGCAAGCGGGGATGAGTCGGATGATGGAACGACGCGAGATCTATGCGCGGGCTTCTGCAGCCTGCTTGAGCAGACGAGGAAGTTCCTTACGTGCGGAATCGTAGACAGGATCAAGCTGAGTCCAGACGACTCGCTCAAGAGCACCTCCCTTAGCTCGGCACTCAACCGAGAGAGAAGGGCCCATTCCATGAGCAGTGTGGAGATGGACTTTCACATCCCGCTCAGTGCCTTTGAGACACATCTCGAGAACGAGATTCTTGAGAAGAACTCGATGAGCCTTGACCTCACCGGATCGTTTTCCGTTGAGCGAGACGACCTCGATGGTCGCTGCGTCACCAAGGCCTTCGATGTCACCGAGGACTCGGACTTGGTCCCTGCCGACGAGACCGAAGATGTGAATCGTTTCTTTGGCCAACTGGATATCCTCTCTGCGTAGGTTTTGTACCAAACTTACTCACCTGCCATCGTAGCAAAACTTTCAGTCTGGCGATAAACATCGCCATGAGAATACCTCATTTTTTCAAAAAAGTCAAGATAAAAAAACAAAACGATGTTAAACACATCGCTTTATCTTTTTACCCTTCTACCCCCACCTTTATCCCTTGTATTATTCAAGATGAACCTTGTCCTCCCATTCACCTACCTTATCGTACAGATCTGGATATTTTTCAAAATCAATCCCACGCGAAACTTCACGTGCGAGTTTTATTAATTCTTTATCACTAAGTGTCGCGAGGCGCAAATGCATCATACCACTCTGAGCCATACCATATACCTCACCTGGCCCTCTAAGTTCCAGATCATGTTCAGCAAGTTTAAACCCATCAGTCGTACTCTCAAACAATTTCAGACGTTTCTTAGATTTGTCAGTAGTACTATCAGTAAACAAAAAACAATACGATTGATGACTACTACGTCCCACTCGTCCACGAAATTGATGTAGTTGTGCGAGACCAAATCGTTCCGCCCCTTCTATCATCATCACACTTGCGTTTGGTATATCAACACCAACCTCCACTACTGAGGTGGATACGAGAATATCAATTTCTCCATCACTAAATTTCTGCATCACAGTATCTTTTTCTTTTGACAACATCTTGCCATGTAAATAAGAAATAGTTAAATCGGGAAATATTTGTTTTGAAAGTTTTTCATATTCAGCCATGACAGATTTCTTTTCAGTACTAGTATCTTTTTCCTCAATAAGTGGGCACACGACAAAAACCTGTCTTCCTTTTTTCACCTGGTCTTTGATAAAGGTGTACGCTTTGTTACGATTATGAGGATCAACCAATCGTGTCTGTACTGGTTTTCTACCTTGCGGCATATGTTTGATAATAGACAAATCAAGATCACCATACAAAGTAAGCGCAAATGATCGAGGGATCGGCGTAGCTGTCATACTCAAAAAATGTGGCACAGTATCTGTATCTCCCGATTTCTCACGAATTGTCTTGCGCTGATCTACACCAAACCGATGTTGCTCATCGACAATCACCAATCCAAGATTTTTAAACTCCACATCATGTGTAAGAAGCGCATGAGTTCCTACCATAATATCCACATCACCTTTAGAAATATGTTCGAGCATTTCTCTTTTCTGGGCAGCTTTGGATGTGCTCTTAAATTCAAAATTCAAAATGGTACACTCAGTTCTCGTCAAAATACCTATCCTTAGATTTTCTCCAAACACTTTTTTCAATGTTTCAAAATGTTGTTTTGCCAAAATTTCAGTAGGAGCCATAATAGCACCCTGATGTTTATTCAAAACAGCGCTATATAAACCCATGGCAGCAACCACCGTTTTCCCAGACCCCACGTCTCCTTCAAGGAGACGATTCATAGGTTCTGACGTCTCCATATCTTGAAAAATTTCCCAAGCAGACACTTTTTGATCTTTGGTAAGTTCAAACGGAAACGTCTCAACAAACTGCTTGATCTCTTTTTCTTTAAACTCAAGTTTAGGAGCACGTGAACTCTTGATAGATTGACGAATCATCTCCGCACGTAATTGCAATACGAAAAGCTCATCAAACTTGAGACGACGCTCGGCATGTTGAAATTCTTCTTCTGACTCAGGAAAATGAATTGCTTTTATCGCCTCGGATAAATTCATTACATCCACCCTATCCCGAATATCTTCTGGCAACCAGTCGACTATTTGTTCTGTGGCTCGAACCGCCTGCGTCATGAGAAATCGTAATTGCTTTTGTGTTATGCCAGAAGTCAATGGATACATAGGAACAATACGAGCAGTATGAACTGTGTCGCCATGTTTACTTATTTTTTCATACGATGGACTCACCATCTGCATCCCAAACATGTCAGTCTTAGTTTTCCCTGAAAAGAACACCTCATCCCCCACTTTTAAGGTTTTTGCAATAAACGGCTGTCCAAACCAAACAATCCGTAACTGATCTGTAGAATCTGCCACCACAGCCTCTGTGACCACCACACGTTTGCGCGGGCTACGTTTACTTGCGATAACCTCTATCTTACCCCGTACCGTCACCTCCTGCCCTTCTACCAGATCCTTTATATCAATAATTTTGCTATAATCCTCATAGCGAAATGGATAGTAATACAACAAATCTTCCACCGTACGTATCTGAAGACGCTTGAGATTTCTCTCAAGTACACCTCCTACACGATTTAATTGTGATACTTTTGTATACAATTTCATACCAACTCTATTGTAACAAAAAACCTGCCTTTTGGGCAGGTCAGTATATTTTGTATTCTCTAAAATTCGAAAAAGTATAGATTTAGAAAGAAGCGGCTATCTTTTTCTTTAATCGCCAAAACTTATGACGAATCTTATCAGAAAATAATCTATCATTTACATTAGCCAAAACATCTTCCGTAACACCAGAATTTTTGACAGAAAAACTCCTTGTGGAATAAGATTTAGGATCTCTTCTTTTTGAACCAACTCTCATAGATTCAACAATTTCACTATCCGTGTAATGATCTTCAGTATGTTCTTCATCTACTAAAACAAGGTCTATATCGTTACCAGACAATTTGACATCTCGAGAACCTTCGGCTTCCATTTTTTTAATGAAAGAAGTGTTATCAAAAATCCTTTTTGCCAATTTTTCTACACTCACAGAACCGTCCTTATCGTGTAAATGTCCAAACTCTGCTGGCGACACCACAAAGACACCATCGTTCAAAAGTTCAGCTGAATACCCCGTATCTCCACCTACTCTAAAACCAGAAGCAAAACTCTGAAGATATATGTCATCACTTTGTGAACCAGCGGTTGGGAGCCCAACAACTTTAGAAATAGCAACTGATTCTCCTGGAGGAGTATTTTTTAACTCTTCTTTTCTCTCCAATATTTCTTTTATAGTCATACTACTGAATTTCCTTGCTTCTAGCGTATTACGTCCTGTGTCGCCCAAAGAAACATTGGTTACGGAATTTCCTGAACCATTTCGTAAATCTAAAAGATATTCTTCACCACCTTCTTCGCCTGAGGAAGACAGGTCTTCTGTTTCATCAATATGCTGACTGTCTAGACTTTTTATATCTACTGCGAATTCTTCTGTGTCTGGATTATTTTTTTCTACTTCTTCTCCCCCGTCTTCAGGAGGACGAGAGTCACTAAAATCACTTGAAAAAACAACTTCACTTTCTTCTCCAGGTGTTTCAGATCTAGGTGTTTCTTTTGCCATACTCACATATTTAAGATGAATAATATGTACAGTGAATGGATGTAATTGGGATATAGACTATAAATCAGAGTAATTCTCCGGCTCACTTAATTGTGCTCTCGGCAGGAATCGAACCTACATTACCAGTTCCGCAAACTGGTGTCCTATCCGTTGAACGACGAGAGCATGATATATATTGTATAACCGCTAACAATGAGTGCACTACAGATACTCAACTAAAGTTCTTGTCCGCCGAAGCTTAAGCGAAGGTGGAAACGACGAGAGCTTGAAAGCGAAAATAGTATACGATAAAAAAAAGAATCTGTCAATGACGGACTCTTTTAATTTCAAAATCTATGATTTAATGCAATTGCCATTTTCTTGCAAGCATGTCACTAAAAGGTTCTTCTTCTTTTTCAAAATCTTCATCTAAAAATTCTTTGAGTGTAGCACGGACCTCATTTGGATCTTCATCCATAAAAGGGATTCTTAGACGAGGTTTTGTAGTGCTCACTGTCTCGATAAAAAGAGTTTTAACCTCAGGAGGATTGTAAATAATATAAAATTCATCAAGTTCAGAATAACTATAGAAGCGATTATTCACCATGATACCAAGCTCAGTGATTTTGAATGGGATAACAATTGGTTCTTGGTGTGTCTGCAAAAATACGATAATGGCAAACAAAATAATAACAAGAGCAAACAAAAAATTATCTGTGAAAAGCGCATATACTACAAAACCCACACCAATAATCGTCATGAGTATATACCATGCACGATTGCGAGTATGTTGATCATACTCAGGTACACTCCATTCATGCAGAATGTCACCAATAAGTACTGAATCATCAATTAATTTTGGCATACAATATTATTACTATTACCTTAATACTTATACACACTATACCACAATATTGAGCCCAAAACAACACAGAAATATGTAATTGCAAAAAAGGCTTTTTTCTAGTATACTTATCTGCGTATATGAATACCAGACACATCAATTTTTTGCACAAACAATTAGATGAACAACCCCCTAAACGAGGTCGTAAAAAGTGGGTTTTTTTGTTGGTTATTATAGGAATATTAGGCCTCCTCATCTACAGCTATGCATCTGCAAACAAAGAACGATTTCTCAATCCATTAGACTATGATCCAGTAACACTTGAACCAAAGGAGCCTGAAGGGTTTTTCAAAAAACTCACATATCTCGTATTTCACAAAGAGACAAAGCTTGAAGGTCAAAGAGATGACCGTATTAACGTTCTTATTCTTGGCATGGGTGGTCCGGGTCATGATGGTCCCTACCTCACTGATACCATTATGATTGCTAGCGTAAGACCTTCTGACAATGATGTCGCGCTTGTGTCCATACCTCGCGATATGGGGGTAAAGATAAAGGATTACGGCACTAGAAAAATAAACCACGCAAATCACTTTGGAGAGATGGAAAAAGAAAACTGGGGAGCCGCATTTGCCACAGAAGTAATCTCAGAAACCTTTGATATTGACATACCCTACTATATTAGGGTAGATTTCCAGGCGTTTGAGGATATTATAAACGAAGTTGGAGGCGTGAGAGTCAATGTAGACCGCACTTTTACAGACTATATGTATCCTGCGCCAAACGATAGATATCAGACAATTTCTTTTGCAACTGGACCACAGACCATGGATGGAAGTACTGCTCTCAAATTTGTACGATCACGACACGGTGGTAATGGAGAAGGATCTGACTTTGCACGTGCAGCACGTCAACAAAAAGTAATCCTCGCGCTCAAAGAAAAAGTTCTTTCATTTGGAACCCTTACCAATCCTGTGCGAATCAAAAAAGTTATTGATGCACTCGAACGTCACATGACGACAAACATGGAATTCGATGAAATACTTGAACTTGTCCGGATTGCTCGAAGTTTAGATACTGACAAGATCACCACACTTGTGCTCGACAATGGTGTAAATGGATACCTGGTGAACAGCACAGGCGCAAATGGCGCATTCCTCCTATACCCGCGCACCGGAAATTACGACGAAATCAATAGTGCTATAGAAAATATATTTGACCCAGATGCTATTGTAGAATCTATTGATGATACACCTGAACAAGAAAAACCAACACTCAATTGGGCAACAGTAGAAATACAAAACGGAACATGGCGCGCAGGTCTCGCAGCACGCGTCAAACAACGTCTTGTTGATGAAGAATTTTATATCGAAGATATCGGCAATACTGATCCAGAATTCAAACCAGTGATTGGAAGTGGTATCTACAAAATATCAGACAAAAAATCTCTGGAAGTCATAGAGGCACTTCAAGACGAACTACACATGCCGACAAAAGAAACATTACCTGAAGGCATTCTCCCTCCTGCAACAACCACAGATATATTAATAATTTTAGGAGACGACTTTATAGAATAAATATGATTGAAAATATAGCACAAAATTTACCTACGATTGTACTTGTTGGCCGCGCGAATGTTGGTAAATCAACACTCTTCAATACGCTCATAGAAGAACACAAAGCACTTGTGTCAGATATAGCAGGCACAACGAGAACAAACAATGAAGGAGTTATTATATGGCGTGGAAAAGAAATACATGTTATTGATACTGGTGGTTTTGATAATGATGAAAACGAATCGTTTGCTGATGAAATCATTGACCAAGACGAACGTGCACTTGATAGGGCAGATATTATTGTCATGGTATCGGACGTCAAAACAGGAGTCCTTCCACAAGAAAAAGAGCTTGCACGAGATCTCAAGAAAAAATACAAGAAAACAAAAATATTCCTTGTAGGAAACAAAGTTGATAGTAAAAAAGTAGAACTTAATCTCGGAGAAAAAGAATGGCAAGGTTTAGGTCTTGGATACCCTATTCCACTCTCTGCTACAAATGGACGAGGTATTGGTGATTTTCTCGATATTTTGTATACTTAACTTAGAAAGATGCCTATACGTCCAAAAAAGATGAAGGAAGCCAAGAGAGACGATATACGCATTGCACTTGTAGGAAAACCAAACGTAGGAAAGTCTTCTCTTTTTAACAAAATAATTGGAGAAGAAAAAGTGATTGTAAGTGATATTGCGCATACAACACGTGAACCATTTGATACTACCCTCCTCTATACCCAAGGCAAGAAAAAACATAAACTCACCTTTATTGATACTGCTGGTATTAGACGAAAAGCAAAAGTGAAAGGTAAGCTTGAACGAGAAGGCATTGGACGTAGTATCAAGACTGTGGAAGAATCAGATATTGTTTTGCTTACACTTGATGGCGCCGAACCAATTGCTTCACAAGACATGCAGCTCGGCGGACTCATAGAACGCAGAAGTAAAAGTGTTATTATTCTTATTAACAAATGGGACCTTTCAGAAGATGTAAGTGATACATACCGTAATGATGTAAAGAAAATGGTATACGCTCACCTCCCTCACCTCAAGTTTGCGCCAATTCTATTTGTAAGTGGAAAAACAGGATATCGTGTAAATCAAATTTTACCGCTCATTACACAGATCGCACAGAGTAGAAAAACAACGATAGAACAAAACGTGCTCGACAAATTCATGGATCGTATCCTCAGACAACATAAACCAGCTCGAGGCAAAGGAACACGCCAGCCAAAAGTTCTTGGTTTCAAACAAATAAAAAGTGAACCACCTATCTTTGAAATGAGGATAAAATATAGAACATCGATACACAGATCATATATGAGTTATGTAGAAAATAGACTCCGCGAAGATTTTGATTTTACCGGAACACCTATTGTGATTAAGTTAACCAAAATGAGAAAATAATATGTTGGGCCAACTAGTTGCAATCTTACTCGTAACATACTATGTATCATTACCTCTAGTTTTACTGGTTGAATTGCTATCAAAAATCATTAAGAAAGATAGATCAAGAAACAGACATTTTACCATCTATTCAATTACACATTTTACAAGCTATATAGTTTTATTTGTCATATTTTCATTACTTTTATATTATTCTTTACTAATGAGTGATATGCCAAATACAGGAGCTCAGTGGTATATACTCAAATATTTCTGTACCCTTAGTATTACAAGCTCCACACTGTTTGCTATACCTATCTACCTCTATACTAAGAAATAAATATGAAACTTATCGTAGGCCTCGGCAATCCAGGAAAGCGATATGAACGCACACGCCACAATGTAGGTTTTATGTTACTCGATGCATTACATGAAAAACTCACAGAATATAATATAAACAATTGGGAGTTAAGCAAAAAATTCAACGCACAAATTAGTGGATGCACGATAAACGGCGAAAAGATCATTCTCGCAAAACCAATGACATATATGAATCATTCTGGTCAGACCGTGCAACTTATCATGCATTTTTACAAAATGACACACAAGGATTTGATAGTAGCGCACGATGACAAAGATATATTGCTTGGTGAAATAAAGATGCAGAAAGACAAAAATCATGCGGGACACAATGGTATCAGATCAATCATAGAACATATCGGGACAAAAGATTTTGCACGTTTACGTATGGGTGTGGCGAGCGAAAACAAACGCAAAATGAAGGACACTGCCAAATTTGTATTACACAAATTTGGTATCCTCGAACGTAAAAAACTTGAAAAAATAATACAAGAGGGTGTGGGAGAAATCCTAACCCCCTACTCATGAAAAAAGAAATCCTCCTCTCATACTTCCCAAAAATAACTTTCAAACGCTACCAGCAACTCCTGGCAGCGTTTTCAAACTTAGATACTGTATGGAGCGCACGTTTCGATGAATTAAAGAGGCTTAGATGGGATGACCAGCTTATATCTGAATTTTTAGACTGGCGAAAAAATATTGATGAAGAAAAAATACAAAAAATACTTGAGCAAGAAGAAATAATATGCCTTATACAAGATGATCCAGAATATCCAAAATTATTAAAACAAATTTACGATCCCCCACTTTGCTTGTTTGTTCGTGGCAAATTAAGTAATGATGATTTTAACCTAGCGGTTGTTGGAACACGAAAATGCACCACATATGGCAAACAAGTAACTGAAGAGATTGTCCTCGAGCTTGCAAGCCAAGGTATTACTATTGTGAGCGGCCTCGCATTTGGGATAGACAGTATTGCACACAACACAACCCTACGTGCAAAAGGTAAAACAATCGCCGTACTCGGATCAGGTATAGACAGGCACCACATACATCCGACCAGCCACCGAGAGCTTGCAAATAATATCATAAACTCCGGCGGAGCAATCATTTCAGAATATCCTCCTGGGACATTGCCGACCAAATATACATTTCCCAAAAGAAATAGAATCGTAGCAGGCATGTCTCTCGGAACACTCGTGATCGAGGCACCAGAAAAATCAGGTGCCCTCATTACCGCACAGTGTGCTTTGGATAATAATCGAGAAGTATTTACCATACCACAAAACATCACGTCGCTCACCGCCACAGGCCCAAACAAACTCATACAGACAGGTGCAACATGTGTAACCACGACAAAAGACATACTCGATGTTTTAAACTTGCAGGATGCCCATAAATATGTTACAAATAAAGAAATTTTGCCTGATTCTCCCATGGAAGCTGAGCTACTAAAACACCTTTCACGCCAATCAATCCATGTAGACGAACTCATCCAAAAAACACATATCAAAAGCCAAGATATAAATGCGACACTAACCCTTATGGAAATGAAAGGGAAAGTAAAAAACCTTGGCAACATGAATTATGTACTAAGCAGGTAAGTTTGCAAGTTAGCTAGTTAAATAGTTATTACATCTATATATAAAATTTTATTTGTGGGGCTAAAGCAGATTATGACCACTATTACAAAATTTTGTGATATCATAGCTTGGCAAAAAGCACATAAATTAGTACTCAAAGTTTATAAAACAACAAAATATTTTCCCAAAGAAGAACTATATGCTATAACATCACAAATACGCAGAGCCTCTACTTCTATCGCAGCAAACATAGTCGAAGGATTCTATCGAAAAACGAAAAAAGATCGTTTACGATTTTATGAAATTGCAATGAGTTCATTAGAAGAAACAAAATACTTTATACTACTATCAAAAGATTTAGAATATATTACTATTACAGAAGCACGCAATCTGTATAAAATAGCAAACGAACTCGGTAAAGTGCTTAGAGGTTGGATAAAAATACAAAACTAGCAAACTAGTCAACTTACAAACTTATAAACTACATATGAAATCAGAATTTAAACTCACACTACTCTCCGCCATATTTATTGCAGGCCTTCTCTCTGCAAATACGCTTGGTTCAAAAATTACCACGCTTTTTGGTGTTGCTGTATCAGTTGGTATCTTTGCTTACCCACTTACATTCCTCATGACTGATGCGATTGCAGAAGTATATGGAAAGAAAAAAGCAAAACAACTTGTGTGGGCAGCACTTATCGCACAAGCACTCGTCATGGTTCTTACCTTTGTTTCCGTGAAACTCCCCCCTGCATCTCGCTATCATCTCAACACAGAGTATGTGGCCGTCTTTAGTGGAAGTCTACGTATGATTGTAGCGAGCCTTATTGCCTTTATTGCAAGTCAGACATATGATATATGGGCATTTGAATTCTTCAAAAGAAAAACAAAAGGCACAAAATTATGGCTACGTAACAACTTGTCCACGATGACCAGTCAAATTATCGACACGCTCCTCTTCATGTTTATTGCATTTTACGGTATTAATGATAAGTTTACTGTCATATTTATATTGCAGCTATCTTTCACGTACTGGCTCTTCAAAATCACACTCGCTGCGATCGATACCCCGTTTGTGTATTTACTCGTGAGATGGCTGAGAAAAGAAAAATCATAATATGACATTTGATCAGGCATACAACTGGCTCCTATCACTCTCCAACATGCCACGGAAAGAATATATGAGTGATCCGCGTAAATGCGGATGGTATTTGAAACGCTTACAGTTTTTCTTAGATATCCTAGGAAATCCAGAAAAAAAAATTCCTCATTACATTCACGTAACAGGCACCAGCGGTAAAGGATCAACGGTATCATTTTTACATTCAATTCTTCATGCTTCGGGGAAAAAAGTAGGCTCAACCTACTCCCCTCACCCCACAAGCATTACTGAACGCTGGCGAATTGGAAATGCATACATGACAAAACGCGAATTTGTAGAACTCATTGAATATATAAAACCAAAACTAGATGAGTACATCCGCACGACACCTTATGACATGTTGTCCTTTTTTGAACTCACCGAAGCGATTGGGTTCGTATACTTTGTAAAGAAAAAAATACAATGGTGTGTACTCGAAGTCGCTTGTGGCGGCCGATATGATGCGAGTAATATCATTCCTCACAAAGATATTGCCGGAATCACCAACATAGGGCTTGATCATGTGGGAATTATCGGAAATAACAAATTAGAAATCGCGCATGAAAAAGCGGGTATTATAAAAACCAACTGTACCGTATTCACATCAGAAAAAAATAAAAAGATACATAACATTATTGAAGCCGAATGTAAAAAGAAGAAAGTTTCACTATATACCCACAGCTCTAGATCTGAAAAAATATTTGATTTAAATGTTTTAGGAAAACACCAAATCAAAAATGCAGAGTTATGTTTTGATATTGCAAAATACCTACATATCTCTAAAAAAGACATACAGACGGGTCTAAAAAATGCACATCAACCACTCCGCATGGAAATAGTATCGCAAATACCAATGATAATTCTCGACGGTGCACACAATCCTGATAAAATAAAAAGCACGGTAGAAACAACAAGTGACATATTGCGGTCA
>PKTJ01000006.1 GCA_002869205.1 Candidatus Parcubacteria bacterium
GGATTTGGAGATAAGAATTCTCTAAGTGGCTTGTCCCCCTTACAATTATTTCTCGATACCTTGGGAGTTCACATATATTCAAATAAAAAAAAGAGACGCGATTTATCGCGTCTCTTTTTTTAAATTTATTTTTACAGCAAATCTTCTATCATTCTCATGTCAGCATGAATTTTTTCCACAATCTCTTCTTTACTATCAAATTGTTCTAACTCACTTACCTTTTGTACAAATTCAACCTCTAAATATCTTCCATAAATATCTCCTTCAAAATCCATGATATAGACTTCAACTTTCCATGGCTTTTCCTGAATAACAAGCGCAGCCTTGTACTTTTTATTTTCAAAAAAAGCCCAAGCAGCATAAACACCACCTGAAATAGTCACATCTTCTTTTGAGCAATTTAAATTTGCTGTTGGGTAACCATACTCACGTCCAAGACCATCACCCTTGATAACAATACCACCGATCATACTATTTCAATAAAATTTCAAGTGCACGCTCGACACCTTTGTCAATATAATCATCTTCACTTAGGCCTTCAGTACCCTCAATTTGAATAAACATTTCTTCAATTATTTCATCTGGCTCAACGCCTTTTTCATCAATTTGTCTTCCATGTGGAGTAAACCATTTGGCAACAGTAAGTTTCAGAGCAGAACCGTCTGGTAAGATTTCAAATTCCTGGACAGAACCTTTTCCAAATGTCGTCTGACCAATTACCGTAGCCAAATTATGATCTTGTAGTGCACCCGCAATAATTTCTGACCCAGAAGCAGCACCCTGATCAATAAGAGTAACTGTAGGAATGCCCACGAACCTGTGTCTACCTTGCTCTGCAGTATATGTTTCTTCAGAACCATCATTGAAACGCTCCAAAACTATAGCACCTTCCTCTACCCATTCTGCAGCAATACGAACCGAAGTGTCCAAATAACCACCCGGATTACTTCTCAAGTCAAAGACTAGTCCCTGTGGGGACTCAAGTAAAATTTCTTTCACTGCCTTATCAAACTCCATCCAAGTACTTTCATTGAGGTAGCTTACGCGTAGATAAACAATACCATTTTCTTTCTTTTCCCACAGTACAGTAGGAACATTGATAGTGTCTCGCACAATCACAATGTCTTCCAACGTATCAAATCCATTACTTGTTACCGTGATAGTAACTTCCGTGCCTCTCTTGCCACGAATCTTGAGGACAACTTCTTCCAAGCTTAAACCAGCGATGTCTTCACCATCAATTGCAAAAATCTTACTACCTGGCTTGAGTCCTGCTTGTTCTGCAGGAGATCCAGGCAACGGAGCAATGACAGTGATTTGTTCATCACGCAATCCAATCTCAGCACCAATACCTTCAAATTCTCCTGATAAATCACGAGTGAATTCCTTTGCTTTTTGTGGAGGAAAATAAATTGAGTACGGATCATCAAGACCACTTACCAAGCCCTCTAGAGATCCATAAAACAATGAAACCTCATCAACTGGTTGTGAAACATGCCGTGCTTTTATTTTGTCCCAAATATCCCAATATTGATCAAAACTAATTTCCTCAGACCGTGTCTTTCCTCTCAAATCAACAACACGTGAAATTTCTACATTACCTTCCTCATCATACAAATCTTCATTCAGATCACGAGCCATACCCACCATAACACCAGACCCAAACAACAGAGCAGCGACAAAAAACAATGCGATATTACGCGCACTGTGAGAAGTGTGTTGTGTGTTTTTTTTCATATATGATTATTCTACACGTTCAATATGAGCCCCGACTGAGGTAAGTTTACCAACCAAATCTTCATAACCTCGTTCAATAGGATAAGAATTTCGTAATACTGATATACCTTTTGCTGCAAGCATTGCCACAAGCACGGCCACTGCAGGACGAATTGCTGGTGGACACATGAGTTCATTTGCCTTGAGTTTACGAGGTCATTCTACAAATACACGATGTGAATCAAGCAAGGTAATTTCGGCACCAAGTTTTTGTAATTCCAAATAATAGATCGCACGATTTTCATACACCCAATCATGTACAAGCGTTCTCCCCTTTGCCTGAGTAAGCATTGGTACAAAGAACGGTAGGTTATCAATATTCAACCCAGGAAATGGCCTACCATATACTTTGTCTGGTAATGCACTAAGTGTTGAAGGTTGAAAACTAATATCAACAATAGTAAATTTTTTGTTTTTTGATAATCGTTTATTTTTGATAGTAAATTTTTGTCCCATAACTGATACTTTTTCGAGTTCGAGTTCAAGAAAATCTAATGGACAATTCTTCACCGTAAGTGGAGACTTAGTGGTGACTGCAAGAGCTACAAAACTCATCGCAACAATAGGATCAGGCATGATAGCATACTTGCTAACGGTCTTTAGTTTTTTAACACCGGTAATTTTAAGCGTTGTTGTACCCACACCCTCTATCTTTGCACCTGCGCTTATAAGGAAATAACACAAATCTTGCACCATATAATTAGACGAAGCAAACTTGATAGTTGTTACACCCGACGCAAGGACTGCAGCCATGATAGCATTTTCGGTTGGCGTATCCCCTGACTCGTACATGACAATCTCTTGTGCCTTGAGAGGTTTGTTTACTACATCATAATATTTAAATTTGGATTCTACAGAGACACCAAATTTTTCAAGTGCAAATAAGTGAGGCTTCACCGTGCGCTCTCCCAGACGACAACCTCCTGATTTATAAATCTTATATTTCTTTTCACGTGCAGCCAAAGCCCCCAAAAGAAGAAGCGAAGATCGTGTGATCTCACACGCTTTTGCATCAATCTTTTCCATCTGAAGTTTCTTTGAGGTATCCAAAAATAATGTGTGTTCACTTTTCCATTCAACAACAACCCCAATACTCTGCAAAATCTCCAAAATACGAAAAACCTCCTCAATACGAGGCATATCGTGCAAAGTAACCTTATTTCGCACCATTACAGAGGCACAAAGGATTGCTACAGCTGAATTCTTGGCAGTACTCACTTCTATAGAACCGCGAAGCTTCTTACCACCTTGAATAATAAATTTGGCCATAAAATGAAGTTTGAAAGTTTATAAAGTTTGAAAGTTTACAAGGTATTTTAATATATATTTGTTTAAAAATACTTTATGAACTTTATGAACTTTTCAACTTTATGAACTTAAAATATGCAAAATGTAAAGATATGTGGTCTGATTTATATTGCTATTATGTATTTTTGATCTTGTTTTATCTATAAAAATACGATATGATTATACCGCAAAAAGGCCTAAAAAGCAACTATGGATAAAAAGCACCTCAAACTCACAAAATCACGTATTACACGACCTATGAGACGAATTATTATGGCAATACTCATTGGTTCATTTTTTATTATATCTCCGGCCATTATCTTGTATACCGCGGGGTACAGATATGATTTTCAAGAAAAAAATGTAAGACAAACAGGGGTGCTTAGTATTGATATAAAACCAACAAGCGCACAGGTGTGGCTCAACGATATAGAAATCAAAAAAAATATTCCTATCAGACTTCCTAATCGGGCACCAGGAACGTACCACTTGAAAATTGAACGCGAAACACACAAAACATGGGAAAAAGATATTACCATTTCAAGCAATCAGACAACATATATCAAAGATATAACACTTTTGAAAGACGCCACGCCAACTGAAATCATATTGGATCAAGACGGTATCCAAAATATTTATGGAACAGACAATTCAACAAACATATTAATACTCACAAAAGAAAAATATATTTATGAAATTCTCGCTTTTGACACAGTTGAAAAAACAGTAACTCCGATAACGAGAACAGCGACACAACCTGAAATAAGTGTCTCTCCTTTTTTTGATACGGCCTATATACTAATAAAAGAAGGTCTGACCCAAACACTCCATCTCGTTTCATTTGAAAATCCAAACAATCCTACCACTATAGCAATTGATTCTTTAGATCTAGAACTACAATGGAATGAATCTAACTCTTTTGAACCTATCTATATCAAAGAAAAAACAGAAATTAAAAAAATATCCCTCAATGGAACAGCCTCCCCTGTCTCACAGACAACTTCTTCCCTATGGTATGTAGATAGTGATGAGAATACATGGGAACTAAAAGATAAAAATCTAAAACAAAAAAACGAAAACCTATCTATATATATTGACGAAGAAATTGAAGACATATTCCATATCAACAAAGACAGAATGATTCTCAAATCAAAAGATGGTTTTGTGGTGGCACAGTACACGGAAAATACCACGCATGATACGCATACGATATTTGGTGACCCAACATATTTCCATCGCGACACACAAGAGTGGTGGTTTATGACAGAATGGGAACTGGTAAGTGTATACGCAGATGGTAATTCCAATCTCCTCAACAGAAGTGGAGAAAAACTCACACACGTAACCCTACTTGATGAAGATGGTGTTATCCTGTTTGTGACTGATGAAAAAATCAAAACATTTAACCCTGGATATTATATTGGCCACGACCTATTTGACGGAAATACAATGCAAGCCACACCCCTCCTAAAACAAAGAGAGCTGTATTTCTTACGCTCTCTTGAAGGAAAAAACAAATTGTACCAGTTAGATTATTAATGCTCCACAACAGTCTTGTCACCAATCACCATAGATCGTCCTTCATCGGACGATTTTTTTGTAAATCGCACACTCTTTCCAATAATGCTATTTTGGATAAACAGATCAGTATCAATTTCTGCATTATCAAGAATAATACTATCTTCAACTCGCGCGCCCTTAATATCACACCCTGAACCAAGTGCCACACACGGACCGATAGTACAGTTTTTCAAAACACAATTTTCTCCAATAATAATAGGACCAGTTAAAACAACATCTTTACTAATCTGAGAACCGCTGCCCACATGCACATTCCCAGTAATTTGTGCGCCTTCTTCTACTGTACCATGATTGGGAAAATCCTTGGCATCCATCTTTTCGAGAAGCAAATGATTCGCAATCAGTAGATCTTCTATTTTTCCAGTATCTTTCCACCAACCAGTAATTTCTTTTGCCCCCACTTTTTTTCCTTGTTTCAAAAGATATGAATGAATACTCGATATCTCATACTCACCACGAGCAGACCTCTCTATATGATCAAACGCTTGAAAAAATACTTTTGTACCATACAGATAAATCCCTGTCACTGCGAAATTGTTTGGTGGATCCTGTGGTTTTTCCAGTACATCTTTCAAGTTATTATGCTCATCAAACACCGGCACACCAAAACGTTCTGGATCTTTTACTTCAGACAACGCAAGCATACAGTCGTATTTATTTGCAACAAACTCATCAAACATCTCGTTCAAATCTCCAAGCAAGATATTATCAGACAGGTAAAACATGAATGGATCATTGCCAATAAATTTTTCAGCTTCTTTCACTACATGTGCAATTCCTTGTGGACCACCAGTTTGTTCAAAAAACGTAATCTTAATTCCCCAGTGACCACCATCACCAATATGTTGTTGTAATTCTTTTTCACCTGGATTTGTGTTAATAAATATTTCTTCCACACCAGCCTTAACTGCTTTTTCAATAGCATGAAAAATCATTGGTTTGTTTGCCAAAGGAAGCAGGTGTTTATTCACCGTCGTTGTGATGGGGTGTAATCGCGTTGCGTGTCCACCGCCCGTTAAAATTGCTTTTTTTATTTTCATAAATGAGTTTGAAAGTTTGTAAAGTTGAAAGTTTGTAAAGAATTCTTTAAAAACTTTATGAACTAATTACCACCAAATTAATCCCTTAACAACAATCCAATAATAAATTTTCATAATTGGATTACCGAAATAAACAAGTAGCGGGTTCTCCATTGCCTTTTCTTGAAAATAAACACCGGGCACGGTAAATGACAATAAGTATCTATCACTGACCTTGCGTATCTTTTGAATTTTTTTCCTCTTCCCTAGCCACAATTTCCAGTGCTTAGCTTGAAGCCAATATTTATATACCTCGACTCGTTTATCAAACCACTTACCTTTCCAGGCAAACAACCATAGACCAACTTCGAGCACGAGTGCCATAGGCAAAAGTAGCAACAACGTAGGCCAGCGAAAAAACATAAGCATCACACCATAACGATTTCTCTCCATCCAATAAAATTTGGTAATACTTCTACTAAACTGATATTTGTGATAAAAAATAGAATTCGAAATAAGTGCGACCTTGTATCCTGCGGCACGCAATCGAAATGACCACTCGAGATCTTCGTGATACAAAAAGAAGTCATGATCCCAAGAACCAAATTTCTTAATAAGTTTGGTAGACACCATAAGTGCCGCACCACTTGCATATGACACTTCTTTGATCTCTGGTAAATCCAAATCTTTTATTGGTGTACGGTATTGATCACAATACCCAAACCCAAGATAGTGCATGGAATTACCTGCGCTATTCAAAAGTTCAGTGTCTGGATGCAACAACATGAGTGATTGTGCAATACCAATTTCAGTATCTTTTTCCATCGCTTCCACAAGAGGTTCAAATGCATTTGATGCGACAAATCCGTCGTTGTTATGAAAGAATACATAATCAAACCCATTTTCAAGAGCCCAATCCACTCCTGCATTGTTTCCACCAGCAAAACCCAAATTTTCTTTTTGTGGAAGAAGTGTGGTATGTGGAATTTCATTTCCTGACAACGGCATCACATGATCTTCTATATAGCGCACTGAATGCCCATGCTCTGGATGAGGATTGTCCACAATAATAAGTTCTAACCTATCTTTTGGATAAGTAACTTTTTTGAGTGCTGAAACCACATCGTCAATATACGGTTCGCAATGAAACGAAAGATAGACAATCGCAATTTTGGGCATTTTTTTGTTAGTATTTGTTTGCATAATATTTATGATTACCACGCCATTTGAGAAGATACTGAATCCAACTTTTGGCATGAATACGTGCAAGTTTGTTTTTAAACAATGCTTTTAAAAGTCCTGGAACCTTGGCTGAGTCTCTCGCGTGCACATGTTGGATCACTATATCATGAACATAATATACTGGCCAGCCCGCCTCCCACATACGATGACACCAGTCCGCATCTTCCAAATACATAAAGAACCTATCATCAAACCAACCAATTTCATCCACCACTTCTCTCCTCACAATCATCGCCGCACCCAAAACCCAGTCAACAGGAATAGTGCTATTATGATCAAAATCTTTCATAACAAGTTTGTCTGCATGCTTTTTAACCCATTTATATTTTTTGTCAAAGTTGATTTGCTTGAGAGGTTTGATAAGAATTGAAGGAAGATCAAATCGATAACATGAATACTGCAAGCTATCATCCATATTCATAAGCTTTGGACCCATACATCCAACTTTTGGATGCTCATCCATATATTCGATAATATGTTCAACTGTTTTTGAATTTTCCAATATTACCGTATCGCGATTGAGCGCAAAATAATATCGCGCTTCTACAGCCTTGAATCCGTTTACATTTCCTTTTCCGAACCCTACATTACCTCCAGAGTCGACATACAATACTTGAGGAAATTTCTGCAAAGCCTCTTTCATACCATCTTCGTTTTTTGAATTGTCAGCTACCGTAATCTGTACATCATACTTACAACCTTCAATATCTCGAACCAAAGAATCAACGGCACGTACGATATCGTCTTTACACTTGTAATTGAGGAGTACTATGTTTATGTCTTTCATATAGATAATATACAGATTTCCGGATAATCCAGATTTACAGATACAGTATCCGTTGATCTGGATTATCCGAATATCAGGATCTTAATTATTTCCACCATTTTCTTAATTCCCTCCAACCCACTTTTCTCATCTCTTTTACCTTTCTCCTTTTCCCTTTCAACTCTTCCCTATTTTTCCAAATCTCCCCCAAACCTTTTAAAACACTTCTATCAAATAGTAGAAAGTATATAAACTTCTTAAACTCATACCATTTTATAAACACCGCATCCAAACACCAATTTTGAAAATATTCATTTTTATAAATAGTCATGAGATGGTTTTTGTAACTATGATACCTGACCCATTCACTTTGTTTTTTCTTGTTTTCGATAGCGACCTTATCCCCTTTTTTCTCAAGACCCTCAGCACTACGATCATGATACGCAATAGTATCGAGCAATACAAATGCTTTGTGTCCTGCGATACGCAGCCGGTATGCGAGATCCACGTCTTCTTTGTATGAATTATAACGTGAGTCAAAAAATGTGCCGTCTGAAAATTCTACCATTTCTACTGCACTACGACGTAACATAGGAAATGCACCGGACACGCCGAATACTTCCATTGCATCGTAATCTGTTCGAAATGATAATTCCAATTTTGATTTTTTTTCATCCCATTCTTTTCCCGCATATTTTTCTATCACACGTCTATTGCGAAAAACTTTTAGACCCAGACTATCTATCTTATTGGTAAAACTTTTTTCCTCGAAGTTCCACTTCATCAACCTTGGGCTAACTGCAGCAACGTCACTATGTCTGTCCAAAAACTCTACCATTTTTTCTAAACAGTCTTTATCAAGATACATATCCTGATTTAACAAAAGAAAATATTCACCAGCCGTTTCTCTATACAATGTATTATGTCCACCTGAAAATCCAGTATTTTCTTTACTCTCTTTCAGCACAACATCAATGACTGAATAATTTGTCTCCAATCTTCCATCAATCAATTCTGCATTTATTTTTTCAACCGTCTCATCACTCGAACCATTATCTAAGATCACGAGACGCCAATCTTTATATGTTTGTTTTTTCAGAGATTCAAAAAGGTGCGGAATATATTTGTCTCCGTTCCAAGTGACAAGATGTACAGATAATTTCATACATTAATATGTTTATAAGTTTACAAGTAACAGGTTGATGAGTCGCTTACTTAATATACTACTTGTAAGCTTATTAACTTATAACTTGTGAACTTTATCATTCACCCACGCCATAGCAATACCAAATGGACGAAATAATGCGATCCACATCCACTTATACCACGGCTCCCATTTTTTAAAATACGTAAGCATGCTACGCGTAAATTCTTTTTGCTTCCACAGTGTTGCTCGCTTCTTAAAACTCTGTCCCACATAATCTACACATGAAATTACTGGTGAATACATAACCTTGTACCCGAGATTCTTCACTTCACGACATGTGTCTACATCTTCATACCAGATAAAATACCGTGGATCAAAACCCCACCCAAGCTTCTCAATAATTTCTCGACGCACAAGCATAAATGAACCACGTACAGACTCAACCTCTTGCTCAAGATCGATATCTAAATCTTTCATATGATATCTATCGAGCATTCGTGGAAATACATGGGGCAGTTTCAAAATAAGTGCAATTTGCTCCCACGGCTTTGGAAGTCTCCGTGGCGATGCGTCCCAATTAAACTTACCATATTGATCCACAAGTTTTGGACTCACCATTCCGACATCCTTGTGTTGTCTCATCCACTCCACAACAATATCCAAGCTCTCTGGCTCGACACGCATGTCTGGATTTAAAAACAAAATAAATTCACCTTGTGCGATCTCAACACCCTTATTATTTCCACCGCCAAATCCTAAATTTTTTTTATTTTCAATAAGTTTTATTTCAGGAAACTGCCTTTTAATCAAATCGACCGTACCATCAGTCGATCCATTATCTGAAATAATTTCTTCACACGTTATATTTTTGCAACCAGCAAAAACTGATATTATCTGCTCAGTAATATTTTCTTCATTATTCCATGTAACGGTAATGACTGATAAATCCATACAATGTATTAATTATGTTATAGATCCTTCGCGCCCATAATCATCCTCAAATCTCACAATATCATCCTCACCAAAATATTCACCCGTTTGTACTTCTACAAAAATAACATCCTCGTCCCCCATATTTGCAATACGATGTTTGTGTTCAACGGGGATATCGATGTATTCTCCTTTTTTCAATGTAATATCTTTGTCGTCAAGTGTCACAATAGCCTCACCAGAAACAATATACCAGTGTTCGCTACGTTTGTAATGTAATTGATAACTAAGTCTATTTCCTGGTTTGACTAAAATCTCCTTAACCTTATGCGTAGGAGTATCAAGCAAGACTTTGTACCAACCCCATGGACGATTTTCTTTTTCCATATGTGTAATTATTTAGAAGCGACTCTCTTGTTTTGTTTACCTCGCGCTTTAGACAATCTTTTTTCAACTCGCTGTATAAAGCTCGTTCCTTTGAAATTAGGCTTTTTTTGAATCCTTCTTTTCAAAGAAGGCCATTTTTTCAATGCTTCCACAAATTCGCTGTCTTTCATAACTGGAGACATTTCACCATGTTCCAGAACACTTCTACCCGCACTACCAAGGGCTGCGGCCTGAAAAGGATATTGAAAAGGATGTTTTGTTCCTAATCCATCAAATTTTCCTGAATATAATCTGATGAGATCTACATCATCACGCCCCAAGTATGATTCGGCTTCCTCGCTTGTCATATCCTTTTTACTCCCAATCATTTTCTTGAGGTTTCCTTCGCCTGTGGAATAAATAACAAGTGCAATATCCCATTTTTTATACCTCTCATATAACTGCGCCAAATACTTTATTCCCATTTCAATATTTTTCTCTAAGTCATGCCTATCTTTTGATTCAAACCCAACATCGTTTGCAGCAATCTCCATAACTTGAAAAACTCCCACTGCCCCAACATGAGACTCCTTGTCTTGGTCAAACCCACTTTCATTTGCACCGACGCTATATGCAATGTCATAGGGCACATTATATTTATTACAATACGTTATAATATGCGCACGAACCTGACTGGCATATTCCCTGTCTTCTATTGGTTTTTGAAAATGATCTTCTTGAGATTTTTTACTACCCCTAAACTTAACTGCATAAACCATTGCTCGTTCACCTGTCATAATTCGATTAACTTCTCCTCTTCTCTTTTTCTTATCAGCCGACGAAGCATGTTCATTTGCCTCTTCAAATACATCTTGAAAGCTAAAAGAATCTAGTTCTTTTTTAATTTCTACACCACCCTCTCGCACTTCTCTTTTTACCCCTCTCTTTTTGTCTGAAGATTTGACTTGGGACTCATCTCGAACTACAAAAAGATCAGAAAGTTCCTCACGAATTTCCTGGCCAGCTTCTCGTAGAGATATAATTCTTTCTTTTTCTTGTTCCCCAAGATCTTCAAAACCTCTTCTTACGGGTTTACAACCAGAACCACTCGCAGCCAAACTTGCTGCGATTAGACCTGCTTCAAATTTACCC
>PKTJ01000056.1 GCA_002869205.1 Candidatus Parcubacteria bacterium
CATCTACTCCGCTCAAGAAGACTGTTCTCAAAGCTCTTCCTTATAGTAAGAAAAAATAGTATATGCCTAGAGTAAAACGAGGAGTACAACATGTAAAACGCCGCAAGGCAGTTATGAAACGTGTGAAGGGTTATGAGGGCGGAAGAAAAAAGCTCATCAAACTCGCTCAAACAGCTGAAACAAAAGCAGGTGCTCACGCGTATCGTGATAGAAAAAACAAAAAACGTACCACACGCCGACTATGGCAAGTAAAAATCAATGCTGCAGTCCGCGCTCTTGGAACGAGCTACTCAGTATTTATCGGCGGCCTCAAGAAAAACAACATTGAGATCGACCGTAAAGTACTCGCACAAGTTGCTGAGCATCATCCAAAAGTATTTAAAAAGATTGTAGAAGAAGCAAAATAAACAGCATGATCCACTATTCATGGATCATGGAACAAAAATATATTAAAAAGCAGATAACATTATCTGCTTTTTTGTTTGTAGAATAAATGTTTTATCTAGGAACTTGATTCAATAAATCCTGTAATTGTGATGGGTCTATCTGTGTACCGGAACTCTTGAGTTGCTTGAATATCTCCCCGATCTCTGTCAATGGAATCCCCTGTAATCCAAGTGTTGCGCTGTATTGTTCCCACAAATTTGACATGAGTGGAGGTAGATAGATAATACCAAGAATAATAGGAGCAACGATCAAAAGCAAACGCAAATAACTACCAATCACCATCATGGTCATTCTATGCTTTATCTTTTTGTTTTGGTTATAGATTACCTGTGACCATTTGATATTTTTCTCAATAAGCTCTTTTAACTCACTATCAACAGGCGTTACTGGTACAATAGGTTTTATAGGATTCTCGCGCACAACCTCTTTCTCGTCTACTGCAACTTTATCTGAGGTAGATTTTTCTGCATCATCAATTTTCTTCTTCTTCTTTTTAGGCATATCAAGTTATATTTTAAAATTAAACTTTTTTCTTTTTTGGTTGTAGTGATTTAATTTCTTTTTGAAATTTCTTCACATCTTCAAACGCACGATAGATAGACGCAAATCTAATATATGCGACTTTATCAAACTTTTTGAGATGTTTCATAACGAGTTCACCAACTTCCTCACTTGTGACTTCGCGTTTGTTCTTTTTTTGTATATCTCTCTCAATGTTGTGGACCATCCGATCGAAACGATCTTGTGTATACGGTCGCTTTGATAATGAATGCAGAATGCCTTTCTCAAGCTTGTTACGTGAATAATTTTCACGTTTTCCATCTTGCTTGACCACTACAATATCCAAAAGCTCCATCTCCTCAACCGTAGAAAAACGATACTGACATTTTACACATTCACGTCGACGACGGATCATATTTCCATCATGCGTCACACGTGAATCTACAACCTTAGTTTCTTTTGACCGACAAACAGGACATTGCATACATCTAGTTAAAAGTTTGAAAGTTTATAACGTTAAAAGTCCACATAAAGTATAACATTAACCATAGAAAGTTAAAAGCCTCCCTTAGGAGACTTTTAACTTTAAAACTTTATGAACTTTTAACTAGATCCTACATCCCCATCTTTTTTCTAATAAAGGCAGGAATCTCTAGATCTTCTTCATCACTTTTTACCACAGGCTTTGGTTGTGCTGAGACTGGTCGTGGACCTTCATCAACTGACTTGGTGGTAAACGTATTTGTACGCACCACTTCTTCCTGCTTTTCTTCCTTGGGCTGAGCTTCTTCCACTTCTTGTTTTTTGGTAAATAGGTTTGATTTGAATTTTGGACGTTTTGCAGTGAATACATCAAGTCCTGCGTTCTTTGAGTCTGCGTTCACCTTTGCTTCACGTTCACGCTCATCAAATCCTGTAGCCACCACTGTCACACGCACGTCTTCCCCCATAGATTCGTCCACTACCGCACCAAAGATAACTTGTACATCGTCGTCAGCAGAACTGGTAATGACCTTTGCTGCTTCTGCAACCTCTTGCATTCCCAAACTTGATCCACCGGTGATAGTAAAGAGGATGCCTCGTGCTCCATCAATTGATACTTCTAGAAGTGGACTTGATATTGCTGCCTTTGCAGCCTCCACAGCACGGTTGTCTCCTGACCCAAGACCAATACCCATAAGTGCAGATCCGGTATCACTCATGATAGATTTTACATCTGCGAAATCCACATTGATCAAACCAGGAACGGTGATCAGTTCTGAAATTCCTTGGACGCCTTGTCTGAGTACATCATCAACAATATCAAATGCATCGAGAAGCGATGTTTTTTTATCAATGATTTGTAAGATGCGATCGTTTGGAATAGTAATTACGGTATCTACATGTCGTGCCAAATCATCATGTGCCTCGTCAGCAATAATTTTTCTCTGAGGACCTTCGAAAGAAAAAGGTTTGGTAACCACAGCAACCGTCAATACTCCCATGTCACGCGCAATCTCTGCAACCACAGGTGCCGCACCAGATCCAGTACCACCACCAAGTCCACAGGTAATAAAGATCATATCAGTATCCTTGAGCGCTTCTCTGATTTCATTTTGAGCCTCCTCAGCACTACGCTTACCTTTTTCTGGATCCATACCAGCACCAAGACCACGTGTCACTGTCTTACCAATATGTAATTTTTTTGGTGCACCGTTGTGATGTAGTGCTTGCACATCAGTATTCAATGCAAGAAAATCTACACCTCTAATACGACCCTCAACCATACGGTTCACAGCCGATCCTCCTGATCCTCCAATACCAACCACCTTTATCTTGGCAAATGTCTCTACATCTGGTTTTACTTGTGGCATACTATCAAGTTTGAAAGTTTATAAAGTTACAAAGTATCATACATAAATTGAAAGGCTGCTTACTACAAGCAAATCCTTTATGAAATCAACGAACCATCTGAACACATTTTGTACTCAAAAAAAGTTTATTCTCAAAAATCTGTATTCAGTGTATATAGTGTATAAGTTTTGAGATCGAGTGTCAAGCTACATTATATGTGTTGTATACACAATAAAAAGAACGCCCCAAAGAGCGTCTTTCTGACTTGTTTATTCTTGTAATTAAGGTATCAAATTCTTCAATATACCTTTCATCTTTTCTGTTGCTTTTCGTGTAACGTTGAAGGATGTCTTACGTCGTCCTCCACCCGTCATGACACTCCCCCATTTTACAAGCCCAATAGCCGGACCAAATGCGATATCATTAATCTTGTCTGAAATACTATCTACACCAAGCGGATACCCAAGTTGTGCAGGAAGAGAAAGTTCTTGTT
Organism: Candidatus Parcubacteria bacterium; assembly: GCA_002869205.1. Lineage (GTDB taxonomy): Bacteria > Patescibacteriota > Patescibacteriia > Magasanikbacterales > UBA922 > BM521. The sequence continues at coordinate 3,275 of PKTJ01000056.1, forward strand.
TTGCGATATCAATCATGCCATTGAGTTTGCCACCAGCCCCGATAAATATGACGCCTGCAGGCAACATACTACTACGTTCAATGGAAGCAAGCTCTTCATCTACCTTTTCCAAAATCTCACCTACACGAGCTTCGATAATCTGTGCAATATAATATTTGGTAACAATTTCTGAAGTATCTGAACCTAAGTCTTTTAATTCAATTGTTTCTTTCTTGCTAATACCTTTACTTACACACTCACCATACTCTACCTTTACACGTTCAGCTACATCAATTGATGTCTTGAGACCAAGAGCCAAGTCATTGGTAATATGAGCTGACCCGATAGGAATGACTGCGCTATGTAGCACATCACCGTCTTCATACACCACAATACTTGTGGTTGGACCACCGATGTTAACAACTACACACCCTAGTTCTTTTTGTCGGTTACTCGTTACTACTTCTCCTGCAGCCAAAATCAAATAAACAAAATCATCAATATCTACGCCTGCTCGGTATACCACTTTACTCAAATTCTTTATATGTGACGTCACACTGTGAATAATTTTTGTATCCACCTCAAGACGCACACCTGTCATACCTACAGGATCTTTGATACCTGTCTGGCCGTCTACAGAAAACCCTCGTGGCAACACATGTAATATTTCATAATTAAGAGGTGTTGATATAGCCTTTGCCGCGTCAACCGCTCGTTCGATATCTTCTTCGGCAATCTCACCATCAGTACGTGATACCGCAATAACACCCTTACTCTCTTGTGTGATAATCTGATTTCCTGAAACACCGACCCATACGTGTTCAATCGGTACGCCAACAATCTTCTCAGCTTGTTCAAGCGCACTAGAAACCGCAGATACCGTATCTTCAATACTCGTAATCTGTCCTTTTTGGATGCCTTCTGAAGGAACTTCGACCGCTCCGACGATTTGCAAGCCATTATCACCTTCTTTTGAGACAGTTAATTGCCCTATTACAACACGAACAGCACTTGATCCTATATCAAGCCCTGCAACAATTTCTGTATATGTTTTGTTTCTAGCCATAATATTCACGATAACAGCCCTATTATAACATGTTTAAAATACCAGCTCAACTATATAAGGCATAAAGATAATATACCCTATAATAAGCGCTCCTATAGATGATATGAGTACTGCAGCAGCCATTACGTCCTTTATTGCCTCCACATGACCATGTAGCCTTGGTTTGAGCAGATCCAAAAACTTCTCAATAATGGTGTTTATAAATTCAAGCACAATAACCAAAATGATAAGAAGCAAAATAACAATACGTTCATGAGTCCTAATATCTAATATGAACATAAAAGCAATAACAAAAAGTGCAAAAAATAACTGAATTCTGAAATTTTGCTCGCTTTGATATACAAAAGACACCCCTTTTCCGGCATCTTTGAAACTCTGTATTAATCTCTTGCAATTCATACAAATTGTTTTATAAAACGCTCTTGCACAATAAACATTTTTTTTGCATCAACCTTATCAATGTGATCGTATCCAAGCAAATGTAATATGCCATGAATAAGCATACGCGTCATTTCTTCTTTGTGAGTTATTTTGTATTCACGTGCCTGACGAATAATCTGAGGAACTGAAATAAAAATGTCTCCAAGCTCTTCTGTATCTCGCACAGGAAAACCTTCTTGCGCAGCAAACGAAAGAACATCTGTTGTTTGTCTTTTATTACGGTAGATCGCATTAAGACTCTTCATCTTATGATCCCCTATCAAATGCACACTGAGCGACCCTTTCTTTTTCTTCAATTTTTTTAATACAAAAAAAACAACATCTTTAATATACTTGTCTGTGACACGAGGACGTGCCACTGTTTTGAATACAAGGCACTCCATATATATTAAAATTCAGTGTTTGTTGTATTATTAGATTATTCACCAAGAAGACCTTCTGATGTACCCGTAGCAACTTCTTCTAAGCCAGGAAATAACTCTTGGTCTGGTAACTCTATATTTGTCTTTTGAACACGAAAACCTTGATACATCATCTGAACCACATGACGGTATGCAACAGGAGCCCTATCTTTTGGATGATACAAGATAACATACACATAATTATCACCTTCAAAATAAGCCACGAGACTATCTCTTCTATACCAACCCTCTTGTTCAAATCTGTTGGTAAAACCTTTCAAATCATTAAAAAACTGCCCTTCTGCGTTTTGCCCAAACCACTGTACAAATGTCTGTCTTGGTTTTTTCTCCACAGCACGGATTTCTACATAATCTCCAGAAATAGCGCTGAATAACACTTGGCGTTCCTTTGGATCCACATCTCCTGTTTGCCAGGCTAATGGATAATAAACTCTGTAACCAAGTGGGTTAATATATTCTTGTACCAGTCCTGAATCAATCAACTTTACTGGCGCAAAACCTCTTGGGTTGTACAAGTTGAAGATTTCCTGACCATCGAAATACCCATCTGAATCACTGTCCCATGTGCCACTATCAGTATCAAAAAGTTCCTCTTCTATATCAGTCAAACCGTCTCCATCTAGGTCAGTGGTATCGAGTAGTAATAGCGGTGGAAACTCTAAAAACACCGATTCAAGAGCCGGACTACTTGTTACAATTTCTGGAATCTCCTCGGTACTCGTCACCACTTCGGTAGTTGAAGTAACCACTTCTGGAATCTCAACCACATCTGGAACTGTAGGAATTTCTTCAACAACAGGCGTCTCTTCTGGTGGGTTTTCTAATTGTCTTTTTGCACTATTATATTGCGCAATATAATACCAAGATATCGCTCCCACCACAACAACAAATGAAACGGATGAGATAATAATAATTTTCTTTTTTGACTTTGTCTGTGTTTTTTTCTGAGGTGCTTTTTTCTTTGGTAGTACTTTTTTTTCATCTTTTTTCACCGACTCCCCCAGATCACGTGTATGATAAATCTCAGGGTCTTTGCCCCCATAAAAAACATCTGGAATTGTTTGTATTTTTACAGACAATTCTTTCTTTTCTTTTGTTTTCTTTTTGTTTTTTCTCCAAAACATATATTATGATGAGGCCTCGTCTACGCCTTGCGTAGACGTAGGAAGTTCAAATAATTTTCCAGGGCCGGTAGGACTGTATCCATTTTTAATCTCAGCACCATCAGTATAGGTATCATTGTCTGTATCAGCATCCAATGGATCTGTTTTCCAGACATTTACTTCTGCTCCATCACCAAGTCCATCTCCATCTGTATCCCAATTGAGTGGATCGGTATTAATATCAGCTTCTCGCACATCATCAAGGTCATCTCCATCTGTATCAACCGGCTCTCCAAATAAGATCTGATCTTCCAGATCTATAGTAGTGTCAACTTCTTCCGGAGCTTCTGGTGTTTCTGGCACATCAGGAGTAGTGGGAGATGCAGGCAAATCTAAATTATCTAGATCAACATCTTGTGTCTCAGGAATATCAAAATTATTTTCTGAAACTCCTCCATCTCTCATAAATGACATATAAATCCATACACTTCCTACACCCAAGACAAGCACGATTACTGTGATCACAATCCAAAGGATGGTCTTTTTATTTCCAATAGGTTCTTTGAGTGCGTAGGACTGATCTGCCCCAGTAGCCCCAGCCATTCCTGGCGGAGGTGTAGTCATACCTACCCCACCAGCCTCACCGTCTTGAGATGTTTCTGGAGGTTGTTGTGAGTAGGAAGGCTCGTATGGTTTTTGAGGAACTTCAGACCCAACGCCACCTCCTCCTTGAGTCATATTCATATCTGGAGCAGGTGCAACTGGACGCTCAGGAACGGAGATAGGCTCTGGTGTTGACATAGGTGCATTATTCACGTCATCCATTGGCTCATTCTTTGGTTTCAATACACCCGCACCAAGCGCTGTAGGAGCACCTCCTGGTGGTTCGGGTGGCGCTGCAGCATCCTGAGGATCCATTCCTGCACCGACAGACGTGTCATCAGAGCCTGCCAAAATATCCTCTGGCTCACCCATAGGAAGATTTCCAGGAATATTCCCTGCTTTTTTTGGTTGTTGATCATCAAACATAGAAAATAAAGATGTTAATAATATATTATTATAATTTTCCGTCACCTAGAGGATTGTATCCACTAATAATTTCAAGTCCGTCCCAATACCCATCACCATCTGAGTCTGGTTTGGTAGGATCGGTACCGTATGTGTCTATCTCTACCCTATCAGTAATACCATCGCCATCTGAATCTGGTTCCCACATACTTGTTCCTAATTTTTCTTCTTCCACATCACTTATACCATCTGTGTCCTTGTCATTTTCATAATTATCTGGGTACACCACATCTTTTTCTTCCATTTCTTTTATTATTTTTTCATTTTCTTGTTCTTGCACCGTGTTTTCTACCGGGTTTTGTATATTTGTAATGTCTTCAACCACCTGCGTGTCTCTATCATTAAACATAAAATACCACACTGCCACGCCTATGATAGATAGTATTAGTATAACAAATATTGTATTTCTAATCGTGTGAGACATAATACCTTATAATAATTATTGGCAACTAGGTGCTGTTGGTATATTTTCCATTACCTGACATAAGTCAGTTTCTATTGTACCACCAGCTTCTCCGAGTCTGTCTGAAGAAAATGAATCTACATAAATATAATCACCGTTACCATTCTTCACAATATTGAATACATGCCAATATCTTGCTAAATTATAATCACTTGAATCCGCCTGTTCAATACGAAAAGTTTTATTTGGTTCGTGAATAGAATACGTAGGATCTTGTCCACTCCTTGGTAAATACACATCTACCCAAATATCTTGATCATTATATTCATTGATTGGACCATTGAGCGAAGAAACTACAAATCCCATATCATATGATCCTGAATTTTGAGACGGATAAAATGTGTATGCCTGTACACCATATTTTTCCCCTTCTATCAATGAATGAACCGAGGCTTTTGTCTGTTCACAGTTCGTAGGCTGCCAGTAACCAGATCCAGTAGGATCAAACCTAATTTCATCACACGTACCCTCATTATCATTGTCGTCTCTAGATGACACATCCAAATAAGATATATAATTGTCATCAGAACCTGCGCGATAAAAATTACCCACAAATTTTATATTTGGATTTTCTGTACGATCCCAACGAACTACAACACGCATTGCCCCGTTTGGTATGGCAGGAGATACTATGAGATCTTGCTTCACTACTCCAAGTTCACCATTTACATCATATGGGAAATAACTACCATAACGGAGGAATTCATCTAATGAGCCGCTAACATTATGCTCGTTTCCTAATACATCCCTATTAATGGTGTTTTTATTAAAATATATACCGTAAAAATCTTTACACAAAGGATCAGTCTCAATTCCCCAATCGTCACTACTAAGTGTCCCGTTATTTCCATATGCAACGAATTGTTGTTCTGTGTAAGGCTGTGTATTAGCATTATCCAAATTACCAGACCCCATATATTCTAGGTCTGCAGCAGGATCATCCTCAAGTCTGTAGTAACGTGCATACATCCCTTTCCACATAGACATGTCTGTCTGTGTAAACGGACCTAACACAGGCGTTCCATTAACTTTTGTAACGCTGGACCATTCTTCATTCCCGTCCTTACCGGTTATAACATTAAGTACGGCCATCTTTGGTTCTGCACCACCTTCATCTGTCTTCCTGAATCCACATTGAACACAGTTGTCAACAATAAGATCATTACATGCATTCTCACAGCTCACTTTTCCACGTATTTCATTTATATGTGTCAGATTAGGTAAAAGTGTAAGCTGATCAGTACACGTCCAATTGTCACTCTGTAAGCCAAATCCAGTAGCTTTAAATACACTCGTTTGATTTCCTTCATTGTCAGAAATATAGTCACAACGTTCCAAGGCATTACCATCCTCATCATAATCAACCTGACCATTTCCACAATATTGTGGTGAGTCAATTGTCTTTTCTCGGCAACCACCTACCTCAAGTGTACCCGCGGTACAATAGGTACATGAATCCCCGTATTCTGGTGTACAAAGTTCACCATTTCTGTCACCGAGATCACATTTTTCATCATCCTGATTTTCTACGCCATCACCACAAAATGCTTCGTCTGTTGACGGTGCTTCAATACTACATGTTTGAGAACATCCGTCTCCATCAGTGTTATTTCCATCGTCACACGTTTCACCAGCCTCTACCACACTATTTCCACAGATTGCTCCGTCTGGTAACTGACAATCATTTGGACATGCATCAACATTATTTGTATTACCATCATCACACTCTTCGTGATCCCACTGAACTATATTATCTCCACAATATCCACCATAATCCTGACAATCATATGAGCATGAATACTCCTTGTCTTTGTTATAAAGAGAGATAGATTGTATGCATTGTCCTCTAGCCTGACCATCCCCATTGTCTGTCACTTCACTTTCGTGAATAAATCCATTCACAAAATCAATAATATTTTCAGGTGGGTTATCTAAATCAACAGCCGCATAACTAATCACACAATCTGAATCATCACTACAGACATAACTTGAATTATTATTACAATATCCTATGTGTTCTCTACATAAAACATCCTTATCTTCTTCAAACATGTCGAGTATCGCATCATATACCCCATTTGCAATGTTTTCTACTATTGCATCTGTCTCGCACATATCACCTATTCCATCCCCATCAAGATCAGATTGATCTGGATTATGGTGATTTGGACAATTATCTTCTGACGGACATAAGCCGTCTGCATCTGAATCCAATACATCAGCATCGCTACCTATGTCGTTAGGACAGATATCACACACGTCGCCTGCTCCATCACCATCCCCATCGGCCTGATCTTCATTTTTAATATTGGGGCAATTATCAATATCATTGCCGATGTTATCAAGATCACAATCACCAAGTTGACACCCAAAATCAAATATCTCTTGCCCTTGAATTAAACCCAATATCTCATGAAACTTGTCTCTCAGTTCTTGATTCACAACAATTTCATCATTATCCAAATAATATCGTCTTGCAATTGAAAGGCTATTAAGATGGTCGTCTACATCACTATTGATCTGAGTATCACAAGTCGCATTAAAAATATACCCGTTATTACTGGTGTAAGATAATAGATTAGAAGATCCGGTCAACTCTGCAGTAAATTCACAAAATTCAACATAATTTCCATCTGCATCTCGGTCAAGCATTGTTTGTCTATTGTTTGGATCATAAATTGTAGGTGTTGCATTATAATCTCTAAAATTTCCACAATAGCCCCCATTTCTTCCACTCGTTACACAGGGAGTCCCACCGTAAGCAGCGGTAGCATCACATTTTCCATATTCCCCATTTTCATCCCCATCATCACACCTCTCACCCTGCTACCAATCCACCACTCCGTCACCACATGTGGCTGTGCTACCTATAGTACAATCTCCATATGTCCATTCACATATATCACTACACGTAGCTATCTTATATTCCCCAGCTGCACACTGAGCTGATTGTGTGATTTGATTTTTGCCTGGTGGGTCACACTCTTCTAAATCAGGATTGAGTACGCCATCACCACACACACCTTGATATTTACTCTGAACTTGCCCTGGTGTACATGATCGTCCAAACTGAACCGCATTTGTATCAATAAATTGACTTACAAACGGATCTGCTGCTTCGAAAAATTCAAATGGTGCGTATAATACATATGGTTGTGTTGAGCTGGTATATTTATATTC
>PKTJ01000051.1 GCA_002869205.1 Candidatus Parcubacteria bacterium
ACAATGGCACTAAACCATGAAAGTAAAATACCAAGAAGAAGTGTTATTGCAAATCCTTGTACAAAACTTGTACCAAACCAGATAAGCAAAATACACGTAATAATTGTTGAGAGATTACTATCACGAATAGATACCCATGCACGTTTGAATCCTTCTTCTACAGCAGCCTTGAGGCTCTTGCCATCACGTAATTCTTCTTTGAGACGTTCAAAGATAAGTACATTTGCATCAACCGCCATACCGATAGACAGGATGAAACCTGCAATACCAGCGAGTGTAAGTGTCACACCAATAAGCTTGAAAATAGCAAGCGTAAGTGCGATATAAAATGATAATGCAATTACAGCAAACAATCCAGGCAAACGGTAATAAGCAAGCATGAAAATCATGACAAGGATCACACCGACAATACCCGCATACAAACTCTTGGAAAGAGATTTGGCACCAAGTGTTGCTCCTACTGATTGTTGAGAAATAAGATCAATAGGTACAGGAAGTGCACCAGCATTTAATCTTTGAGACAAGAGACGTGCTTCTTGTAAATTGAAGCTACCAGTAATAACGGCACGTCCGTCAGTAATTTCAGTCTGAACCACAGGCGCACTAATCACCACTCCATCAAGGAAAATAGCAACCTGCTTTCCTACGTTTCGTGAAGTAATATCTGCAAACAAATCCTTTCCTTCGCTGTCGAAGTTAAGAGCAACTTGTATTGCACCAGTCTGACCATCTGAAACAATTTCTGACCGTTCGAGCTGCTTACCAGATAAGTCAGTGTTTTTCCAAGGATCTTGTGGAGGTAAAATATCAATTTCACTTTGTGTCTCTACAAGAATTCTCCACATTTCATACTCTTTTGTATTTCTTTCATCACGTTTATAAATAACATGATAACCAAATGGAGATTCTACCGGACCAATAATTTGTCCTTTTTCTGCTTGAAACACTGGTTCAGCAAATTCAGGCACCATTGTCGCTGCACTAAACCATCCAAGGTCACCACCATTTTGTACCGCACTTGGATCAGTAGAGTTATCACGCGCAAGTGTTTCAAAATTATCTGCATTTGCTTCATTATAAATTTCTTGAGCTCGCGCAAGAGCCTCTTCTTTGTTATATACTGGCTCGTCACAACCTTCAGCACCAAGATAACAAATGAGAATATGACTAGCTGACACTTGTTTTTCACCATCACGCTCAGATCCACGTTTTACAATATTATAACCTTCGTATGTTTCTACAAGAGATTGTCCAAGCTCTCCCTCACTAGCAGTCTGTGCCCATGTATATAATTCTGGATATGGAGAGTTGCTTCCTAAGAAATTTAGATAGCCTCCATTATTTTTGCTCACCACATCTTCTGACACCTCACGTGCTACTGTTTCAAATTCTTCACCACGATTAAGTCTCTTGAGAGCTTCAGTTGCACGAACACGTGCGTCTGCATTATATTGATCCATCTCTACTCTTTCTTCCTCAGTCAATTCACGTTCTGGCTCATTGTTTTCTTCTTTGAATTCCAAAATCGGTGTTTCACCAATCATAGAGATTGCTTGTTCTACATCAGTCACACCAGGAAGTTCCACAATGAGACGATATGCTTCGTCTACTTTTGTGGTTTGCACCTGAGCTTCCGCAACACCCATACCATTGATTCTGCGTTCAATTACATCACGCACACCTTCTACAGACACGCCTTTTTCTTCTTCTTCCATCGCACTTACATCTGCCTCATATACAAGATGAGCACCACCCTGCAAATCAAGCCCAAGACGAAAGTCACGCTCTGGAACAGTCGGAAGGCCGAGATGAATGTTGTCATTCACCCAATTGATTCCCTTATTAAACCCTTTTGGAGCTACAAAAATACCGGACACTATAAGTAGTACCAGTACACCTACGATCCCCCATCTGATTTTTGACCTAATATTTGTTTTTGCCATGCAATTTTTTATATTCAATAACGGTCGATATTGTATCGTTTTTTGGAGGATTGGTCAAGCGGAGTTAGTAACAGTGAGAAACAAGCTAAAAAGGGGCAATACATATTGACAAAGTATGATTTTTGTGGTAGTATCGCGACAAGTTCCATTACGTCTCCTGGAGGAGATTATGAGGAGTTGGATCAAGACCTTCGCACTCATCGCGAGCGCGATGATCTTCGAAGGAATGTCCTTCAGCGAGGTCGGTACGAAGCTGACCGACATGCTCGAGGAAATGAAAGCGCTCGAGCAGCGTGTCCTGACCCTCGAACGCCAGTTCGGCATCAACCAGTAAACACGTCGACGATGCGG
>PKTJ01000023.1 GCA_002869205.1 Candidatus Parcubacteria bacterium
GCCATCCTTCAAATTATATTTATGTTAAATATATATCTATTTGATATTTTAAATATCATGGTTTTGTATGAGAAAGCGGGGCTAAGAGGATTGTTATGAAATTAAAAAAAATAAAAAGTATTATAATATTCCATACAGTGCTCAATTTATCAATGCTCATATTCTTTTTTATACCTTTTGTAAATGGCACAGCATTGACTTCAGATTTATTTCACTTGAGATCCTCTCTTCTTTTTGTTGGACTCATTGGTCTCCTGCTATTACAATTTAAAAACAAGGTCATATTAATTATGGCAAGTATATTTAATCTAGGTTTATTGATGTTCATAATATTTCAGGGACATCTGGTGCGTTCGTTTTTATTACTTATCAATTATCAAGGCTCTTTTTCAATATATTATTCTGATTTATGGCTCCTCGGAAATATCTTAGGTGGATTATTGATAATAATTACTGTTGCTTGGAACTTAATTTTTACATTTAAAATATATGAAAAAAATATTTAAATATACTTTATTTGCTCTGTTTGTCTGGCTTTTTGTACACACAATTGTATTGCTTGCGGTGGGATTGAGTAGTAATACAAAAAAAACTGATGTAATCTTGATATTAGGAAATAAGGTTGAAGTGGATGGAACTCCTTCAAAAAGACTGAAAAGTAGACTAGATACTGGTGCAGAGTTGTACCATAAAAAACAAGCTCCACTTATCATTGTGAGCGGAGGACTTGGAAAAGAAGTATATGATGAGGCCAAGACCATGAAAGAATATTTAATATCAAAAGATATACCTAGTAGTAATATTATTGTTGATGATGAAGGAAATAATACATACATGACAGCGATGAACTACAAATCCATAGCAAGACAACGGAAATTAAAGAGTGTTACTGTGGTGTCACAATATTATCATCTTTTGAGAACAAAAATGACACTCAAAAAATTTGGAATTGATCATGTGTATACGTCAAAAGCACAGATGTTTCCTGAGCTCAGAGATTTTTATTCTATACCAAGAGAAATCGTTGGATATTATAGTTACCTCTTAAAAGATTATACGGCAGAGACGGCCTCTACTTTTTTTTCAGAGCCATATGTAGAGGTGAGGAAGGGTGATTTGTGGTATGGAGATGTGTATTTTGTAAATAAAGAGGGAAAAGGAGTCCTCGTGTCGACGTCTAAATCTGTAGAAAATGGTCTTGTTACCTCAGAATTTGATAGTATTTTTTATATAGATGCACTATTGTCTCCAGATGAAAGAAAAATAGCAATAGTCGGAGCATGTTGGGAAGATGATTGTGTGTCGGTGTATGATATTGATACAAAGGAATTACATGAAACATTTGTGGCTAGTTCACAAGTAGAATGGCTTGATGATGGCCGTCTAAAAATAGTAGGAGGATGTAGTAATCCAGTAGATTTTTGTGGAGTGTATGAATCTCAAAATAGTTCGAAGCCGTGGGAACTAGAAAAGACCATCGGGCAAAAGACTAAAGATAATACATATTCTATAAAAAATTTGAATTTTGGTATCGAGGAAACCATCCCAATTTTATATAGAGGTTCATTTGGTTATGAAGAAAAAGAAAAATTTGTTGAATTGGGAAGGCCTATGCCCGAAGATCTTTTTTGGGGATCAGTAGAATATTTATATACACCTAGAGGACAAGAGTTTAAGCTGCTTGCTCAGGCAAATATGTCTGACAACCTTGGGGACGGTGAATTTTATAATGGTTGGCTTACTAATGGAATGAAAACAGAGTATGTAAATACAGGTAAACTTATAGAGGCTACAAGATATGGAGAAATAATCTATGGAAATGGATTTGTATCTGATTCAGATTATTCTGATTATCAAATTTATATTATTAGTAGAGAAAAGGGTGACGTTGGTGTATCTCCTAGGAACGAGATGGTTCTGACTGTATTACTTAAAGTTCAATAAATTAATCTTAGTTCGAACATAGTCCGTCCCCCCGAGCAAAAATCCCCAAAGGGGATTTTTTGTTTTATGAAAGAAGTTTGTGTATTTTTCTTGAATATATTAAGGAATATAATATATACTGACAATATATAATTTTTAGTATAGAAATATGAAACACAAAGTCCATCGCTTGGATGTAAAAAGCGATAACATGCAAGAGAAATTGCAACTTTTCTTAAATGATTTGAGAGGAGAGGTTGTTGCAGTAATTCCAAATGTGAAGCCTACCTTCCAACTCATGGGAGCAACTGCCAAGATAAATTATTTGTTGATTGTGGAGAAAGTTGCTTAAACGTATTTTTTGTATCGAACAGGTAAAACATATTTTTTTATATGAAAACTTGTGATATAATAAACACAATAAAACAATATGAGAATTGAAATTGCACACTATTATGACAATATAAAAACACCTGGCGAACTCGTGGCGGTTTTTTTGGTTATACCTGCAGAATTTCGAAATCAACTCATAGAGAAATACGGAAAAAAGTTTGAAGAACTTATACCAGACGCAACAACATTGTTCAAAATCCTTGATAAAGTTAATGCTGAGGGTAGAAAGATGCTCTGCGAAAATATAACCTTGGATAATGTACTCAAGAATGCAGAAGAGGTGAGAGCGCTTACTATGAGATTGTTTTCTGGAAGTGACAAAATAATGATTTTGGGAAAACTTAATTTATCTCGATTGATTACAAACGCAAAAGAGCTTTCAGAAATTCTCGAATGGCTCGATGAAAAAGGAAAAGAATATCTCCTCAAACACGTCGATCTCAAAAAACTCATTCGAAATGTAAATGATTTTTGTCAGGTTGCACGTCATCTGGGCGGGGTAGAAGAAATAAAACTCATCAAATCAAATAAAAAAATACTCAAACAAGGTATTACGGGAGAAGAAACACTTATTATGACGCTCAATGCATTGAGTTTGTCTGGGGACTTATTTTTGGTGGATTTACCGTTTATCAAGAAATTACAAATCAGCAAACATCGTTGTGCAAATTATTTGCCAAAAAAATAATATATGCCTAAAAAAACACGCATACTAGGTGGCTCAAAATACAAGATGAATGATGCGCATTTACATGTCGTTGATTTTATGCAAAATTCTCGTGATTTTACTGACATCTTGCGTGAGATGAACAAGGCAAATATCCAAAAAGCAGCTATCTTTGGTCTGCCGGTGAAGAAAACATACTCTGAATTTGAATATAACAAACCTGCATACTATCTGGACAATAATGCGAAATGTTATTATTTTTCTGAGACCGATGATATTATTGTAAATAAATATAGAAAACTTACACAACAACAAAAAAAGCGTCTCGTCCCATTGCTTTGTGGGTTTAATCCGACAGACAGAAGCTCGGTAGATATTATTCGTGCAAAGTTAAAAAGATATAGAGGGGTTTTCAAAGGTGTGGGTGAAGTGATGCTTCGGCATGATGATCTGACCAATATGACACTTGGGCAAACACCACGTGGTAATACCGAAGCAATGATGGACGTGGCACAGCTCTGTCGTGAAGAAAACATTCCACTTCTCATTCATCACAATCTCACTTCTGTCTGGCTCGATACACATCCTGAGTATTTGCGTGAACTTCATGACTTGCTCCAGCGAAATCCAAACACGACTGTTGTGTGGGCTCACTGTGGTGCGTCTCGTCGAGTAAACATACCAAATTACGATACCATTATTCGCAACATGCTTACGTATTATCATAATCTATATGTAGATTATAGTTGGATTTTTTATGATGAAATTTTGTGTAGTAATGGTGAGCCACGTGAGGCATGGATAAAGTTGACTGAAGATTTTTCTGATCGTATTATGCTTGGTAGTGATTTGTTTCTAAACTATGAATTACTAGGTCATGTCATGAAACGATATGACAACTTCTTGGATAGATTGACACCTAAGACGCGAGAGAAGGTTTGTACAGGGAATTTCAATAAGATATTTGGTTAGTGTGATAATTTAGTTTATATCGAAATAAAAAACCCCAAACCCGGGGTTTTTAAAATATTTGAGAACGGATTTGGGGGAGGCGGGAGGTCAGCTGGAGTAGGTCGCTGATATATTATGCGCGCCGGAACTTAACCCTCCGATATGACCAGAACGGTCAATGTAAGAGGCAATCCCTTGTGGTTAGGGAAAGGTTTCTAGGTGGGACGCGGCGTCCCGGGCGGCGCCGATGGACAACTGAACTCGACGTCTCACCCCAAATCCGTGGCTACATAATAAATCAAAAATAGGGGAGTGTCAATTGTAAGACAAACAAAAAAACACCTTGCAATGGGAGTTTTCCTTTCCTCCCCGACCACGTACGTGCGACCGGGGAAGAGTGCGTCTTGGGTTGGAGAAAAGGGCGATTTTGAGATAAGAGGTCTCCTTCGGGACCTCTAGGCGGCTTCGGCGCCGGGTCTGACGACCCAGTGGTTGATAGAGCCGTTGTCGATCATGATGACCGCCTCGCCGGGCTTGAGCTCGTCGAGGTTGGGAATGTTGTCGGCCTCTCTGAGGCTCACGAAGAACTCCGGGACGCTCTGCGCTTTCGTGAGCGGACATGTGGCGATCACCACCTCAGCGTGGATGGCCTCGACACTCATCGAAAGGCACGTCCGTGCGTAAGGTACCACAGTCTCGGTCAGGTTGGCGAAGTGGGTGTACTTAACAGTTCCTCTGGTCGCTTCGAGTGCTGTGCACAGTACCGCGGCGCAGGCCTCGGATTGCACGTCATCCTCGGACGCGAACACGACGATCCTGTCGTGCTGGTCGAAGATAGGCTTGAGTTCCCCTGCCAAGGTCGGCATGAGATCAATATCCTCGGCCACGACGACGAAGATTCTACTGACGTTTTCCCAGTGAGGCATCCTATTCCTCCGTCCAGAAATCGCTGTGAGCGATGTTGGTTTCCTGTTTTTTATAGCATATTTACCGATTTTGTTCAAGGCAGGGGATTTCATAAACAAAAAACCGTCATAGTTAATCTGGGAGGGGTAGTAGGGGGTTTCCCCCTACCTACAACCCTTCCGCCTCGTCGGCGGACACTCGACAAGATTGCTTTTTTCTAGTACAATTATCCGTGCTACGTAAAGCGTGACCGCAACGCAGTTTCACTATGAAAAGACTCATAATTCTCATAATCCTTGGACTCGCCATACTTGGTGTAGTCTTTTTTGTGCGTTCGACCGCAGGGACAACTCTAGAGTTGTCCGAAGTGGACGTCACAGAACCGCCCAAACCACAATATGACATAACAGAATATATTGTAGGTGAAGATGATATTTTTGCGACCATTATGGAAGATTGGGGAATTGGGTATAGTGACATGCTTACCATGGTAGATGCTGTGTCGAGTACGTACGACCTTACACGCATTCGCGTTGGTCAACCGATCAGACTTGCAAAAAATGAGTATGGACACAATGTGTATCTCGAATATGAACGAAACAAAGATTTATGTGTACGCGTGTATTTTGAAAATGGTGGATACAGAGCAGAAGAATATGATGTAGAATATGATGTAGAAATTGTGAAGCAACGTGCGACCGTGAGTAGCTCGATGTATATTGATGGGCTCGAAGCCGATATTCCCGAAGAAATTATTATGGAATTTGCAGATACGTTTGCATGGACGATTGATTTTTCTGTACAAGTAAAAAAGGGAGATAGTTTTGAAGTCATGTATGAAAAGCGTTCTCGCAAGGGAGAAGATGCAGGGATGGGAAATATTCTTGCAGCTAAGTTTATGAACGTTGGTACAGAGTTTAGTGCATATTTGTTTGAAAATGAAGAGGGGGATCTGGCGTATTATAGTGGAGAAGGAGAAAGCATGGTGCGACAGTTCTTGCGTGCGCCTTTGGATTTCCGTCGTATTTCATCTGGCTATACCTATGCACGATTTGATCCGATCAATGGTAGAAAACAAAAGCATCTGGCAATTGATTATGCTGCAGCCATGGGCACACCAATTATGGCAGTGGGGGATGGGACTATTCGTTTTGCTGGCTGGAACAATCAAGGGTTTGGTAATTTTGTAAGTATTCGTCATAATGATGTCTATATTACTGAGTACGCACACATGTCTGGATTTGCAAAAGGAATTCGAAATGGTGTATTTGTCAAACAAGGGCAAGTGATTGGCTATGTAGGATCTACTGGTTGGTCTACTGGTCCACATCTTCACTATCAGATCAAGAAGTATGGGTCACTAGTAAATCCTCTTGCACTTGAACTTCCACCAGGAGATCCAGTACCAGAAGGAAAACAAGAAGCGTTTGAAAATATTAAACAAAAATATAACGACATGATGAAATAACATATGTTTGAAACTCCAGAACTAATCGCATTTGCTCTTACTCTATTCGCTGGCCTCTCGACTGGTGTTGGTAGTGCGCTTGCGTTTTTTACCAAGCGAACCAATACCAAGGCACTGTCACTTGCACTTGGGTTTAGTGCCGGTGTGATGCTGTATGTATCGTTTATAGAAATGATGCCAGCAGGATTTGAAAAAGCAGAAAGTGCATTTGGTGATGTGGGTGCATGGTATATTGTCGGATCATTTTTTCTTGGAATTGCTATTGTTGCACTTATTGATAAGTTGGTTCCTGAATTTGAAAATCCACATGAAGTGCATACTGTAGAAGATATGGAAAAAGAAGACGATGAGCATGATCACAAACATTTGATGCGCCTAGGAGTTCTTACGGCCGTTGCGCTTGCGATTCATAATTTCCCCGAAGGACTTGTGACATTTATTAGCGCACTCGATGATGTGACGGTTGGTGTCTCTATTGCGATTGCTGTTGCTATTCACAATATTCCAGAAGGTATCGCAGTATCTGTACCTATTTACTATGCAACCAAGAGTAAGAAAAAAGCATTTTGGTATTCATTCTTGTCAGGTTTGGCAGAACCACTTGGTGCATTTCTCGGTTGTTTATTTTTTTGCAGTATCCTTGGAGACGGGGCATATGGAATTATCTTTGCGGCAGTGGCTGGTATTATGATCTATGTTTCGCTCGATGAGCTCTTGCCTGCAGCACGCAGGTATGGTGAACACCATCTGGCAATCTATGGACTGATTGCTGGTATGGCTGTGATGGCAGTAAGCTTGTTAATCATCTAGCCTTTTAGAAGAGTTTAAAATGTGGTACAATAGTGCCACTTATTTTTTTAAAAAACCTATGCAAGACATACAATCAGTATTCAACCGTATCCAAGAGTCAAAAAAAGAACAGCGAGATATTCGCAAAATGTACAAAGATGCATTGGACGGGGTGCAGGAATATCAAGAGATCCAAGAAAAAACAAAATCACTTCGTGAAAAAAAGAAACGTATCGAAACAACAATTAAAGAACAATTTGCAAGTGAACTTACAAAACTGGAGGATCTCAAGATTGATATTGAATCTGACACACAGATGATTACCGATATTGCGCTGAGTAAAATCACTAAGGGCGAAACAGTAGAAGTCACTGACCAGCATGACAATGAATATGAGCCAGTGTTTAATCTAAAATTTAAGAAGGTGAACTAGAATATTATACGGATTTCCGGATAATCCAGATCTACGGATAAAAATGTGATTAAAAAAGAACGGTGGAAGCCGTTTTTTTATTTTTTTAAAACATGGTATGATGGATTAAGAAATAGTCGGCAAAAAGATTTTTTGTTGGCTCTGGCCACAACGTGCTCCATAGGAGGATGCATGGCGTCAAACAGTGCGCGAAGGCGTAGGAACAGAGAGTCCAAGACGCGGGCTGCTGAACAAGAAGCCAAGAGGCAGAAGAGCTTCAAGCCTGGGCAACAGGAGGAAGGCGGCATCTCTGCTGGTCCTGCTGTTCAAGCTCAGACAGCTTCGAAGAAGTCCGGTCGTCCGGTCATCCCCGCGGGTCGCAACATGACTCGTACACCGTTCGGGACTGACATCAGCCGGAGGAAGAACCTCTGGGAGAAGCCTCCGGGCGCCGCGAAGAAGTAGACCCACTCTCTTCGTAGAGAGTTTGTCTTTTACATCGTACACCCCGCTAGGCCATGCAGCGGGGAGGAAGTCACATCAAACCTCCCATTTGGGAGGATTTTTTTATCCACAATTGACCAGATCTCTTAAAAGCGTACAATTATAGTAGTAATTTAATTAACTATAAGATTATGAAAGCAGTAGTCTATTCTACCCCTTCATGTCCATATTGTAATCAGGCAAAAGATTATTTCAAAGAAAATAATGTAGAGTTTGAAGATTTCAATGTAGCAGAAGATCAGGCAAAAGCTCAGGAGATGGTCAAAAAATCTGGCCAAATGGGTGTGCCAGTCATCGATCTTGAAGGAACTATCATTGTTGGTTTTGACAAAGCAAAGATCAACGAGGTTCTCGGATTATAATATCTAGAATATACAAAAAAGTCCACGTGTTGGACTTTTTTGTTTCACCCTCTTCGGGTGATGAATTTTACTTGTGGTGACAGGGGATTCATATTATACTTAAAATATATAAGTCTTAAGTAAGAATATATGGAAAATCAATTATGTGATTCGTGTAGTTTACCACTGACACCAGATGTCGTGGCACCAAAGAATGTTACTCAGTGGAAGCTTTGTAAATATTGTGTAAAAGACGAGACAGGGGAGATGTGGTCACGTGAGGAAATACTAACGGGTATTCGAGATCATTTTTTCATTGCAGATCAGGGAATGGCAGAAGACGCTGCTCAGAGGGCTGCCGAAGAAGCATTGAAAAAAATGCCTGCGTGGAAAGATGCTGAGTAGACTATTTATAATTCAAGAACCAATGTGTTTAATTATTAGACCCCCTCTAACTCCCCCTATTAGGGGGAGGATTTTTTATATAGAAGACTTTTTTAATTTTCAAAAATATGGTAAAATATAGTTCCTTAACTCACTTTGTCATTTCGACCGAAACCCGAAGAGGTGAAGTGGAGGAATCTTTTTTCTAAATAAAATTTTCTTTTAGAAAGAGATCTCTCGACTCGCTATCGCTCGCTCGAGATGACAATAATCGCGAATCTATGTCTCGAGAAGTGATACTCGACATCGAAACCATTGGAGATATTCGAAATTTTGATAGTTTACAAATTACCGTTGTTTCTATTTATGAATATGAAACAGATACATACAGATCTTTTTACGAAGAAGAACTTGGAGATTTGTGGCCAATACTCGAAAAATCAGAACGTCTCATAGGATTTAATAGTGAACACTTCGATCTTCCTATCATGAATCGATACTATACAGGTGACTTACTTGGTTTCCCGCACCTCGATCTCCTCAAAGTTGTAAAGGAATCAACGGGGAAACGATACAAGCTCGATGATCTTGCAAAAGCAACACTTGATAATGTATCAAAGAGTGCGAGCGGTCTTGAAGCGATAGAATGGTGGAAAGAAGGACGCAAAGAAGATGTAAAAAAATATTGTGAACAAGATGTGAAGGTGACAAAAGAAGTGTATGAATATGGAAAGAAAAATCAGATGTTATATTTCCCAACACTTACTGGAGAGATCCAACCGTTTGGTGTGAACTTTGATCCGCCACCAGAACCAATGAACGCGAGTGGTGAAGAGAGTGGGGGAATTAATATGACATTACCACTTTAAGTTGGTTAGTTTGTAAGTTTACTAGTTTTTATATTAAAAAGACCTTGATATTATCCAAGGTCTTTTTTGTTTCTAATAACTTGTTAACTGACCAACTTGCAAACTTGCAAACTTATTAAAATACCTCAAAATGTATGTCTTTCACATCTTTTCCATTATCAATCAAAATCTTTCTTACGTCTGTCACCATAGCAGGGGATCCGCAGAGGTAGAAATCAGAGTTACTTACTTCTTCTGGAATATGAGCCGAGACACGACCACCTAAACCTTTCCAAGAATCTTCTGGTTTTGAAAGTGTAATATCGTAGGTAAAGTTGTTGTGATTTTGAGCAAGGTTTTTTAAACGTTCTTGCCAAAAAATATCTGTCTCATGTTGTACACCAAAGAGAAGGTGGAGTTGTTTCTCAGAACCTTTTTTAAGTTCATTTTCAATCATTGACATGATTGGTGCAAGTCCTGCGCCTGTGGCAATAAAAAAGAGATCGTTGTTTGTATTTTGGACAATAAATTTTCCATTTGCTTTTTTAAATTTGATTTCATCTCCTTCTCTACATGTTTTGAAAACATTTGAACCAAGGCCATTATCCAGAAGTTTGACACACAGTCCAATGTGGTCTTTGTCTGGAGTAGAGGAGATCGAATATGAGCGCAAGACTTCTTTACCATCTTGTTCAATAACGACCTGAATAAATTGCCCAGCATCAAATGTGAAGTCTTGAGGTTTTTCAATTTTAAGTTCCAAAACATTGTGGGTGAGCTCTGTTTTTTGTGTAATTTTAGATTTAAATGTATCCATAGTGATTATTTGACAGAAAGAGTAAAATAATATATCATACTTCGCAAGTATACATTAATATATCACTTTATGATTCACATGAGTAAACAAGTAGATTATGCTATGCAACTACTTATTGCCTTGTCAAAGTTGGACAAAGAAACTTTTTTAAGTCTCCGTACCTTCTCTCAAGAGAGTAACATATCTTTTTTGTTTTTGCAAAGAATTGCACGTGCACTCAAGGAGGCGGGAATGGTAGACGCAGCACGTGGTGTACATGGCGGCTACTTTATGACACGTGATGCAAAAGGTATCAATGTAAAAGAAGTGATTGAAACTGTCGATGGACCGTTTGGTATTACTTCGTGTACACGAGGCAAGCTTTGTCCGAGAAAAGGTAAGTGTACGAGTAAAAAATTATTTGATAGTATCAATGTTAAAATCGAAAAAATTCTTACCCAGACACCAATTCTAGAAGTAAAATAATATGGTATTTCCTCAGAAACCAGAAGAAAAAAAATTGGTGTACCTGGATCACGCAGCAACAACTCCTACAGATGAGCGTGTAGTCGAAGCAATGCAACCATATTTCACTGAAAAGTTTGCAAATCCTTCGGGTCTTTATGCAATTGGTAGGGATGTGAATGGTGCTCTCAATGATGCACGTCGTAGTATTGCTCAATCACTCCACGCACTCCCAGACACCATCATCTTTACTGGTGGTGGTACTGAGTCAGACAATATGGCTATCTTTGGTGTAGCGCGAAAATACATAGACAAAGGCAAACATATTATTACCACAACGATTGAACATCATGCCGTTTTGCATTCATGTGAACAGCTTGAAAAAGAAGGGTTTGACGTGACGTATTTAGAACCAGATTCACAAGGATTTATTTCTCCAAAAAAAGTTACAGCAGCTCTACGAGAAGATACAATACTCGTGTCTATTATGTATGCGAATAACGAAGTGGGCACTATTGAGCCTATTGATGATATTGGAAGAGAAATTCTTAAATGGAGAAAGAAGCACGCTACCAAATTTCCTTTTTTTCACACTGATGCGTGTCAAGCTCCTGGCGCATGTGAACTTGATGTTGAAAAGTTACATACTGATTTGTTGACACTCAACGGCAGTAAGATTTATGGACCAAAGGGTGTGGGGATTTTGTATAAACGTCGCAATGTTCAATTACAACCAATTATTTTTGGTGGCGGACAAGAGATGCGTTTGCGTAGTGGTACCGAAAATGTTCCAGGTATTGTAGGGCTTGCAAAAGCATTGCAGCTTGCGCAAGAAAATAGCCAAGATGAAAATATGCGTCTTATTGATTTGCGAAATTATTTTTGGGATAGACTGGAAAAAGAAATACCAAAAGTCAGACTCAATGGTGCTGACTTGGGGTTGACACGATTGCCAAACAATTTGAATATATCAATTTTGGATATCGAAGGAGAAGCATTACTCTTGTATCTAGATGAATATGGAATTGTTTGTTCAACAGGGTCTGCATGTACCTCAGACTCGCTCGATCCATCACACGTCTTGCTTGCGATGGGAATGCCGTATGAATATGCACACGGAAGTTTACGTTTTACCTTAGGTAAAACTACCACAAAAGAAGATGTAGATTATGTCATGACTTATTTGCCAGGAATTGTAGAAAAGCTTCGTCAAATTTCTCCTGTAAATCTGACACAAAATCCAAAAGAAAATACTCATCCAAAGTATCATCAACGATAGAAACTATCCTGATATCCTGATAATCCAGATTTTCCGGATACAATATCCGTAAATCTGG
Organism: Candidatus Parcubacteria bacterium; assembly: GCA_002869205.1. Lineage (GTDB taxonomy): Bacteria > Patescibacteriota > Patescibacteriia > Magasanikbacterales > UBA922 > BM521. Next base: position 12,185 of record PKTJ01000023.1, read on the forward strand.
ATTATTCCCGTAGATGAATGCCCTAGGGGTATCTGGAAATCCGTATCTAAATTATAGTAGTATGAATAAGTCTAAAGGAGCATCCATTAGAGATAATCAAGGTAACTCTTGGTTGTATTCTGATACAGTAAAAGAACACTTTTTTAATCCAAAAAATATTTTGTTTGCTGGCGAAGAAGAGGATTATCATGCTGATGCAATGGGAAGAGTTGGTTCTCCTGCATGTGGAGATGAGATGGTGTTGTGGCTCAAAATTGACAAAGATAGTGAACGTATTACTGAATGCAAATGGCAAACATTTGGGTGTGGTAGTGCTATTGCATCCACCTCTATGCTTTCTGTCATGCTTTCAGAAAATGGTGGTATGACACTCGTTGAAGCACTCAATGTAAAACCGCAAGATATTATGGAGCGTCTGGGTGGTTTGCCAAATCGCAAAATTCACTGTTCGGTACTTGGTGACAAGGCATTACAGTCTGCAATCAATGATTGGTTTCGCAAGATGGGACAACACGACCGCGTAGTTACTCAAGGTACAAAAATTATTGATGAAGCATTGAATATTACTGATCATGATATAGAAGAAGCGGTGCTTGAAGGTGCTCAGACACTCGAAGATGTGCAGAAAAAATTGAAAGTCGGTGCAGCAAGCCCAGAATCTGTCCCAGAAATTGAACAACTTATTAGATTTTATAGTGAAAAATATTATGGAGAAACCTTTATCTAAATCCCGAACGTATGTGAGGGATCTTTCTTAAAGAAAAATGTCTTATGTACAATATGTGGGGAAAACTAATTATTACGTTTATATTTTAGCCAGTCTTAGTGGTGTTATTTATGTAGGTTTTACTGATTGTCTTGTAAAGCGTATAAAACAACATAAAAATGGATTTTACAAGAATGCATTTACGAAAAAATATAATGTGCATAAGCTTGTATATTGGGAGCATTTTTTTCAAGGCAAGATGCACTTGATAGAGAACGACAAATAAAGTCATATAATCGAAATAAAAAAATTAATTTAATTGAAAAAGAGAATAAACATTGGAATGATCTTTATCCTTTCATTATAGAATTGTCTAAGAGGCGTCCAATAATTTAGTTAATTAGCTATGTCATCATCAGGAAAGATTCCTCGCTCTGCTCGGAATATTAAAATAGAAGTTTGTTGTGGAGGGAACTGTCTTGGTAGAGGTTCTCAAAAAGTACTTGATACCTTGGAAAAAGAATTTGAAAGTGCACAGATGTGTGGATGTCTAGGAAATTGTGGTAAGGGTCCAAATGTTTTGGTTGACGAGAAAAAAATTTTGCACTATAGTAATGAACATACAGTAGTTGAACGTGTTAAAAATAAAGAAGGGGAAATGTTTAAACGTTTTAATGAAGAAGAATTAACTGATGATTTTTTAAACGATATATAATTATGTCAGATCAAGAACCAAAATTACCAGACAATCTTCCCGAAGATATTTCAATGAAAATAAAAAAAGGTGGAAAGATCCGTCGTATTGTGGTGGATAGGGAAGCATGTATTGGTGCACAGTCGTGTGTGGTAGTAGCACCAGGTGTGTTTCAGATGGATGATGAGAATCTGGCATATGTGACTGATCCAGACAGTACTGAGGACGATATGATCATGCTTGCGGCACAATCGTGTCCAGTGCTGTGTGTGCATCTCTACGATGAGAACGGAAAACAGATTTTTCCAGAAGAGTAGGGTCGTGTAACAATTTTAAAACAAAAAACAGTCTGTTTGCAGGCTGTTTTTTATTATGATAAGATGGTGAAGATCTTAATCGCCAAAGAGGAGAAGATGCCCGTAAACTACACCAGTTTCGGGAAAACCAGGTTCTGTCCTGGTTGTCAGGAGAACAAAACGGTCGAGACAGGTCTTGATACGAGAAGTGGCGAATACGTCCACAGATGTATCAAGGGTTCCTGTGAGTGTGAGTTTGTGGTCCGAGATGGACAGTCGGTCCGTTGGACCGAGCTCGCGCTTGTAGCGGACGAAACTCCCGACGCCACCTAGGCGTCGTGACGTCACCGCGTCGACCAGATCGCAGCCCCTCGACGTCCGGAAACGTCGAGGGCATTCTCACAAATTAAAACAGCCTTGTTTATCACAGGCTGTTTTTTATTGAGATATAATAAATCGCGTCTTTACGTTATTTTTATTTTATTTTTTACCACATCAACTTTTGCATTATCTCCTTCATCAATTTTCTTTTCAATGATCTGCATGGCAAGTGGGTCGAGTAGTTCTGTTTGAATGACACGTTTGAGTGGTCGTGCACCGAGATTTTCATCGTACCCTTTTTCTGCTAGCCAATCTTTTGCTTTTTTTGTAATCTCTAATTTTATTTTTTGTTCCTCAAGTCGTCTTGTTACCAATTCGAGTTGCAAGTCGACGATTGATCTAATTTGTTCTTTTTCAAGTGTGTGGAATATGATTATTTCATCCACGCGGTTTAGAAATTCTGGTTTGAAGTGCTCACGAAGTTGATCCATAACACGATCATTTATTTTTTCTTCTTTTTGTTTTGTTCCTTTCTTGCCACTGGTCTTGGCTTCAAACCCGAAGTCACCTTTGCGTCCGAGAGACACAATAAGTTCACTTGCAATGTTACTTGTCATGATAATGACCGTATTTTTAAAGTTGACTTTACGGCCCTTGGCATCTGTTAAATGTCCGTCTTCGAGAATTTGTAACATTACATTGAACACATCGGGATGAGCCTTTTCTATCTCATCAAACAGAAGTACTGAGTATGGTTTGCGTCGAACCATTTCGGTAAGTTGCCCACCTTCGTCAAACCCAACATACCCAGGAGGGGAGCCAATCATTTTACTCACTGTATGTTTTTCCATATACTCACTCATGTCTACACGGATGAGAGAGTCTTCGTCATTAAATAGAAATTCTGCTAGAGTTTTTGCGAGTTCAGTTTTTCCTACACCAGTGGGCCCCATAAATATGAATGATCCAATAGGGCGTTTTTCTTCTGAAATACCTGCGCGACTTCTACGTATTGCATTGGAAACAGAGGTGATTGCTTCTGATTGACCAATGACACGTTTCTTTAACTCATCTTCCATCTTGGCAAGCTTTATCACTTCATCCTGGAGCATCTTACTCACAGGAATACCTGTCCAACGCGCAACAACACCAGCAATATCTTCTTCAGTTACTTCTTCTTTGAGAATACTTGATTTCTTTTGTAGGTCAGCAAGTTTTTCTTCGTATTTTTTTATCGCTTCTTCAATCATAGGAATTTTTCCATAGCGAAGTTCAGCCACCTTTTGGAGGTCACCTTTACGTTCTTCTATTTCTGCTTCTTGTTTGAGCTTGTCAATTTGTTTTTTATTATCTCTAATTTTGGTGATGATTTCTTTTTCATTTTGCCATTTCATTTCAATTTCTTTGCTTTGATCTTTGATATTCGCAAGTTCTTCTTTTAATTTTTTCTGACGTTCTTTACTGTCAGCATCTTTTTCTTTGTGTAGTGCCTTGAGTTCAATCTCGATTTTCATCATCTGACGTTTCATCTTATCGAGATTGTCTGGCATTGAGTCAATTTGCATTTTGAGAGCACTGGCTGCTTCATCAATGAGATCAATTGCTTTGTCTGGGAGAAATCTATCAGTAATATAACGATTTGATAAGTGAACAGCAGAGACAAGAGATGGGTCAGTGATGCGAACACCGTGGTGTACTTCGTATTTTTCTTTGATACCACGTAGAATCGCAATCGCATCTTCTTCAGTAGGTTCAGTTACAAGTACTGGCTGGAAACGACGTTCAAAAGCTGCATCTTTTTCAATATGTTTTTGATATTCTTTGAGTGTGGTTGCACCAACCATATGCAGTTCGCCACGAGCAAGACCAGGTTTTAGCATGTTGCTTGCGTCCACCGCACCTTCTGAACTACCCGCACCGACAATTGTGTGAAGTTCATCAATAAATAATATAATCTTGCCCTGTGCATCAGTAATCTCTTTGATCACTGCTTTGAAACGCTCCTCAAACTCACCTCTAAACTTTGTTCCTGCAAGTAGGGAGCCAACATCAAGAGAAATAATTTCCTTATCTTTTAGATTTTCTGGTACATCTCCATTTACAATACGTTGCGCGAGCCCTTCTGCAATAGCAGTTTTACCAACACCTGGTTCACCAATAAGCACCGGATTATTTTTTGTGCGTCTCGTGAGCACTTGCATCACACGACGGATTTCATCATCACGTCCAATCACTGGGTCGAGTTTTTCTTTTCGTGCACGTTCGGTTAAATTCAAACCATATTTTTCAAGCGCTTGATACGTACTTTCTGGAGTAGGGGAATCTACACGTTGAGTTCCACGAATGGTTTTGAGTACATTTAAAATATCGTCATACTGAACTTCCTGCCGTGAAAGTGCATCGCTGACAGGATTTTTGTTTGTCATAAACGAGAGAAGCAGGTGTTCAACAGAAATAAAGTCATCCTTCATTTTTTTTGCTTCTTTGTCTGCGTTTTGTAATATATAGAGCATTGCTTGGCCGAGCATGACTTGTCCCATACCGCCAGCAGGCACCTGAGCCTGTTGTTTTGGTAGTTCATTTATCATGTTTTGGACATCTTCTCGTAATTCTTCAATATTGGCACTTAATTTTTTAAAAATAGAAATCACCACACCCTCTTCTTGGTTGAGTAAGCTCAAAAACAGATGAGGTGGTTCAATCTGTGGTTGACCATTTTCATGGGCGAGTCCCTGAGCAGTCTGAATTGCTTCTTGGGATTTTTGTGTAAAGTTTTGAGGCATCATACGTTTGTCTTTGTATAAAAAAATATTTTTGAATATTGAGATACGGATTTCCAGATACCCCTAGGGCATTCATCTACGGGAATAATCCAGATTTACGGATATTATATCCGTAAATCTGGATTATCTGTATATCAGGATAGTAAAAAAGAAGTAAGTTATTTATCACTCTAATAACCCGAGTGATAATACTATAACATTCTGGTAATTTTTGTCAACATATGATAAAATTATACCATATTTAGCTAAAAAAAGTATGAAACAGCGCATATTTATTGCCTTTCGTGTGGCTGAAGAAGTGAGAGAAGAGCTCAAGCGTGTTCAGGATGGTTTGAAGAGTAAGAATAAGAAAGCTCATGTCACGTGGTCCAAACCTCGTGGGTTTCATGTTACCGTGCAATTTATTGGAGAGATAGAGGAATATGAGGTCGAGCAGGTAAAGGACGCGCTTCTTCATATTGCAAATACACATCATGGTTTTAAATATTGGATTGATAGACTGGATGGATTTCCCAATCCGGCTCATCCAAAAATTATTACGATGCGATGTGAAGAAGAAAATCGTGCTGGGTATGCAATCAACGAAGATTTTGTAAAAAAGTTAAAGGAATTAGATCTTGTCCATGATGATAAGCCATGGAAACCACATATTACACTTGGGCGCAATCGTGGGGACGCAGGAATCCAAGGGTTTGATACGATTCAGTTTGAAAAAAAGGTATGGTATGTGGACACGATTGAGCTTATACGAAGTGATTCACAAGATGGTGGTGCCAAATATACGATACTAGAAAGTTATGAATTGAGTTCTTAAAGTTCATAAAGTTATAAAGTTTAAAATAATTTGACCAATAGGTTGCTTTATAAACTTTGTAACTTTCAAACTTTATGAACCTACTCGGAGTTACATTAGATAATTTCTCAAAGAAAGAGGTGTTGAAAAAAATCTCTACTTTTTTGGATTCAGATGGGCAATACAAGATTTTTACTCCCAATCCTGAAATGCTGGTAGATGTCCAAAAGGATTTTTATTTTAGAGAAGTATTGAATGAGGGAGACCTCAATATTGCCGATGGCTTTGGATTGAGCCTTGTCTCCTTTGGGAAAATTTCTCGGTTTCCTGGTGTGGATTTGATGAAAGAAATGCTTAGTATGGCTGAACAAAAAAAGCGTTCAGTATATTTTCTTGGGAGTGGCCGTGAAGAAATAATTAAAAATTTAAAATCAAAAATTAAAAATCAGTTTCCTGACCTTACTATTATTGGGGCTCACCCTGGGTATGAAGTAGACACACTGAAAGTCGATGGTAAGGTAGAACTTAGATTAGACAAAGAAAAAAACAATGAACTCATAGCAGATATCGCTATGCAGGCACCAGATATTTTGTTTGTCGCATTTGGGCACGGAAAACAAGAAAAGTGGATCCATGAATATTTAAGAGATTTACCAAGTGTAAAGATTGCTATGGGTGTTGGAGGATCGTTTGATTTTCTTTCAGAAAATAAAAAACGCGCTCCAAAGTGGATGCGTTATGTAGGACTTGAATGGTTGCATCGATTGATGAGAGAACCTCACCGTTTTAAGAGAATTTGGAAAGCTACGGCTGTGTTTTTAGGACTTGTGTTATTCAAAAGAAGTTCTTAGACAAGTGAAGGCCCCGTCCTTTCCCGCCGGGGCTCATGGATCTTTTCGCGAACCAACGTCGATCTTGGTGATAGAGCAGAGGAGTGCGTTCCAATTGGCGCCTCGGAGGCGCGGCCCGTCAATTCTAATATTGCTCGGATGAGCAGACACGGAAATACCGGGCGCTGTGATATGGACACATTCTCCTGTCGATCGCGCTTGATCGAGTTTTCTCCTGATCTCGGCAAGTGAGACCATTCCTAACCCCTCTCCGTATAGGAAGATCCTATTATATAGATTATTATATATATCGTCAAACATATGTTACAAAAGAAAATAGCAAAACATCTTAAACAGCTTGGGCAAAAAAAGTTTCGCAAAGAATTCGAAGAGTTTGTCGTAGAAGGAATAAAAGGTGTGGGAGAAGCACTCAAGTCTGATGCAGAGGTGGTATTACTTGTGGTAGAAGGAAATAGGAGAGACGAAGATGAGATTGCAAAACTTATTGTATTGGCGCAGCAAGATAATATTCCGGTAGAGTTTTGTGGACGAAAAGATGTGGATGAAATTAAGACAACGGATACGTTTCCTGGTGTGTTGGCTGTTGTAGGTCAAGAAGAAAATGATTTGGAAGATATTGTGGATGCTCCGATCATTTGTTTACATGAAGTAAAAGATCCGGGAAATCTGGGAACAATTATAAGAACTGCAGATTGGTTTGGTATAAAAAATATTTTACTCAGTGAAGAGTGTGTAGATGTGTACAATCCAAAAGTGTTCAGAAGTACGATGGGTTCTCTATTTCACACAACTATTTTTCGTTCCGGAAACATTTCAAAGACGCTTGAAAGACTAAAAGAAGAATTTGACTATGAAGTGAATGCTCTTGATATGGATGGTAATGATGTTAGTAAATTAAAATCAAAAAATAATGCAGTATATCTATTTGGAAGTGAATCTCACGGTGTTTCAGACACCCTTGAAGAGCTCATAGATAATCGCTATACTATATCTGGTAAAGGAGACGCAGAATCACTTAATTTGGCTATTTCTGCAGGGATTGTTCTTTATAAACTGTCATCCTGACCCTGAGCGACCAGAGGGAGTCGAATGGGGAAGGATCTCTCTTAAAAGGTGTGGGGCTAACACACCAAAATATGGTTAGACAACATAACTACTATGTATACATAATGGCAAGCGTCAGTAAAGTATTATATGTAGGCGTTACAAATGACTTAGTACGTAGAGCGATGCAACATAAATCTGGATTATTTGAAGGATTTACTAAAAAATATAATTGTAAACGATTAGTATATTACGAACATTTTACAGACATAAGAAAAGCTATAAAAAGAGAAAAAGAATTAAAAGGTTGGAAACGGTATAAAAAAGTTGAGCTTATTGAAGAAATTAATGTTGAATGGTCTGATCATTATCAGACCATAATAACGTTCTCTAGAATAAAACCAAGATAAATTATTTAAACATGAACGAGGTAAGAGAGATTCTTCACTGCGTTCAGAATGACAGGATTATGATAAAAACTAGATTTGCACCATCACCAACAGGATTTCTCCACGTAGGAGGATTGCGAAGTGCGCTTTATGCTTATTTATTTGCCAAGAAAAATGGCGGAACTTTTTTGCTTCGCATAGAAGATACTGATCGTGAAAGATTTGTAGAAGGTGCCGTAGAAAATATGGTAAGTGCGCTGCATTGGGCTGGGATTGCGATTGATGAGGGTGTGGATATGGATGAAGGCGACAAAGTGTTTCAAAAGGGTGATAATGGTCCGTATATGCAATCAGAACGTCTTGAAATTTATAAAAAGTATGTTGATCAACTTGTAGACCAGGGCGATGCGTATTATTGTTTTTGTAGTAAAGAACGTCTCACAGAAGTCCGTGAATACCAACAACTGAATAAATTGCCAACAGGGTATGATGGTCATTGTCGTGATCTAGATCTTTCAGAGGCAAAAAAACGCGTTGAAGCGGGAGAAGGTTGTATTGTGCGCATGAAAATGCCAAAGGAAGGAGTAACTACAATTGAAGATATGGTTCGTGGTAAGGTTGAATTTCAAAACAAACTTATTGATGATCAAGTAATTCTGAAGGCTGATGGATTTCCAACATATCATATGGCAGTAGTTGTAGATGATCATGAAATGGGAATTACGCATGTAATCCGTGGAGAGGAGTGGCTTCCGTCAACACCAAAGCATGTTGCGCTTTATAATATGCTTGGATGGGAATTGCCGCAGTTTGCTCATCTGTCCATGTTGGTGAATGAACAAAAACAAAAATTGAGCAAACGTCACGGAGATGTGTCAGTAGAAGATTTCAAAGAAAAAGGATATCTACCAGAAGCAATGGTAAATTTTATTGCATTTCTTGGTTGGAATCCAGGCGGTGATCGAGAATTATTTACCTTGTCGGAACTTGAAAAAGAATTTGATTTTGCAAAAGTTCACAAACCAGCTGCGGTTTTTAATCGTGAAAAATTGGACTGGTATAATAAACATTATATTGCGAACTTGGATACAACAGAGCTTGTGGAAAGATGTAAGTCTTTTTTTACAAACCAAGGATTGGAATATGAGGCATGGAACATGGAACAGATTGTGAAGCTGGAGCAGGGGAGAGCAAATACATTACTTGAGCTTGTGGACAATGTAAGTTTTGTATTTGCAGAAAATTTAGAATATGATCCAGAATTAATTGTTTGGAAAAAATCTACACGTGAAGATGCAAAAGAAAAATTAACTCTTCTTTCAGAATTTTTAGAAAGCCTAGAAGGGGAGTGGTCTACAGGATTGCTTGAAGAAAAGGTTTTGCCTTGGATAAAGGACCAAGGATTTGGTAATGGTGATGTGTTATGGCCTACGCGTGTTGCACTTAGCGGTCAGAAGAATTCTTCTGGTCCATTTGAAATTGCAGGAGTGCTTGGACAAGAAAAAACACTATCTCGAATTAAAAAAGCTATCGAACTTCTTTAGCTTGTGGTATACTAAAACCATGAAAAAGAAGATTTACCTCCTTACTATCTTATGTATTTCAATGGGATTGTTCACACAACCCTTTTTTGGGTTTGCTGAGGACCAGGGTGGGAATAAAGAAGAAATAGATGTCTTGAATAATAAAATTTCTGAAAAAAGAGAAAAAATAAAACAACTTGAAGAGAGTATAAACCAGTATAAGAAGAAAATAGAGGTTAAACGTGGTGAAGCTGTGTCTCTTTCAAATCAACTTGCAATACTTGATAATTATTTGGCTCAAATTGAACTTGATATTGAGATGACAGAAGAAAAGCTAGAAACACTCACTCTGGAGATCGAAGGATTGTCACTTTCTATTGAAGAAAAAGAAGGGGTAATCGATCGTCAGGCTGAGATATTGGCAGAACTTATCCGGGTTATTTATTATGAAAATAATAAGAAGTATATAGAAGTGGTGGCAGCGTATGATAGTTTTTCTGATTTTTATAATCGTGTTCACTATGTGAAAAGTTTGGAACGCGATCTGGGTAAGAGTGCGAAGACAGTTCGACTTGCCAAAGAAGAATTGGAAAGAAAAAAAACACAAACAGAGGAGCGTCAAAAAAGTTATGAAGACTTGAAGGAAAAGCTCGATAATCGCAAGGAAGATTACGGAGAACAGGCTGATTACAAAGAAAATCTACTTTTCCAAACCCATTCATCAGAAATGCAATACAAAACACTTCTTGCAAACTTGCGTGGACAGTATAGTGCTATAGAAAATGAAATTACGAGTATTGAGCAAGAGGTTCGTCGTAAATTGGCAGATCAAGATAAATTTTCTGGAGTGGTGGATACCACACAGCTTTCCTGGCCTTCTCAAAGTAGATATGTGACTGCATACTTTTATGACAAGAACTATCCATATAAACATATTTTTGAACACAATGCGATAGATATTCGTGCAGCACACGGAACACCTATCAAAGCTGCGGCGTCAGGATATATTGCACGTGCACGTACCTGTTCTACGGCAAGTTGTTATGCATATGTTATGATTGTTCATTCAGGTGGACTATCTACCGTATATGGTCATTTGAGCCAGATACATGTGAGTGCAGATCAGTTTGTGACACGCGGAGATGTTATTGGTTATTCTGGTGGAACTCCTGGAACAGTTGGAGCTGGTCCATTTACGACCGGCCCTCATCTTCACTTCGAGGTGCGTAAGAATGGTATTCCAGTTAATCCACTTAGTTATTTAGTTAGAGATTGGGAATAGATATGAAACATTTTTCGAACAACATAATTTTTTTCGACACTGAATTTACTCACCTTGATATTAACAAAGGTGAGCTTTTGTCTATTGGTCTTGTTAAACAGAGTGGGGAAGAGCTCTACCTCGAGCTTGAGTATGAAGGAAAAGAAATTCATCCATGGGTAGAAGATCACGTGTTGCCATTTTTGACCGGAGAACAAATGAAAAAAGAAGATGTGCGGATGAAGCTCTGGGAGTTTATTGGGGATGACAAACCGTATCTCATGGCATATGTAAATCAGTTTGATGCGATGTATTGGTACAGACTTTTTGCTGACCCAAAGGATCATCCAGCATTTTGGATTCCTATTGATTTCGCATCAATATTATTTGGTCAGGGCCGTGACCCAGAGGAGATGAGAAAGGATAGCTTTTTTGAGGAGCTCGGGATTGATAGATCAAAATATAAACATCACAACGCACTTGAAGACGCAAAGATGCTCAGAGATGTGTACAATGAATTTATAAAGATGACGAAATAGCTTGTGTCGCACAATATTAGGACAGGGGATTGAGATGAGGAGAGGAGGGGTAATTGAAGTGTCAATTTTAGTGATAAGATATTACAATACATTTTTAAATTTAAAATTAAAAGTTTGGAATTGTCATGTATTTACTGAAAATATAATTTGAATTTAAAAATATAAAAATTTCAATATTCATATCGTAAATTGTCAAAATTAATGATATAGATTGAGAAGGTAGTGATAAAGATACTAAAAAATAACAACCAGCATAGTGCTGGTTTTTTCGTAGCGAATTTCTTATAAAAAAGATGGTATAGTATACCCCCTAGTTTTGAACGGCTATTTTGTAGTGTCGCAAAATGTGTAGATAGGGGAGGAGAATCATGAAAAGAGAGATAGTAATATATATACATATTTGTGTTAAAACTAGTGAGTATGTAAGAGGATATTATATATAATATATTTTAAAAATGTTTTTCAAAATAAAAAAATCTATATGGTTAATAGAATTATAGATTTATTAGATAATAGATAGAATGCTCTCTATAGTGTCGTATAAGATATATTGTGCGACACTTCTACTCTCTTATAATATCACCCTTATTACTCTTCCCTATTGAAAATAGACTCTTCCTTCATAACGCAAGTCTACATAGTTTACGTGTGGACGTGTAACTTTTTCATTCAAAATTGTTTTGAGCTTTTCAATTTGAGAAGTGGGGTTGTTTGCAACATGCGTCTTTATAACCCATCCTTCATAGGTTGCCACTACCAAGTCCCCTACTTCTCCGTCTATCACAAAATATTTGAGTGGTATGTCTGTTGTCTTGGTCAAAATATTAAACCATTCTATGATTGATTGAACCTCTTCATTGTTTAAGACCTGTTCGTTGATATCAACACTTTTTTCTCGTGTATCATATACGATTGGATAATCACCAAGTTCATGAATAAGTGACTTGGTGTCAGGGACGTGTCTTCTTTCAATAATTTCCTCGTGAGTTTCTGTTTCACCTTGTTCGTTGGTGCTTGTGGTGGTTTCAGTTTTTACCTGCCACTCATACTCCCCTACATTCCTCATTTTTTCTACGACATTACCCTCAAGTCCGATATAACTATATTCTTTTCCATTATCATAAATAAGTGTAGAAATTTTTTCTTCTATAATTACTGAAAGTTTATTTGGAAATGTTTTTTGTACAATGACTGAACGTATCGGAAAGCGTTCTTTTAATATATCACGTATTTCATCTATATCTGTAAGAAAATAACTTTTTCGTGGAAATATATTAAATGTTTTGTATGAAGATATGCCGTCTAGTGTGCTTCTTATTTCAGTCTCACTTATTCTTTGTAGTCCTGTGATAGATATATCAGTCATGTGGAAAAAAGAACTGTATATACATGTTACAAATATAATAATAGTGCTTATAACAAGTATGCTTATTTTGATAATAAAGCTCCAGTCACGATTCTTTTTTCTCGTACAATATGGATTTGTGGCTCGTCCTTGCCATGAAAAATCTTTTTTTCTTTTCTTTTTTGATCCAAAAATATCTGACAAAAAACTATGAGAACGTTTGAATTTGCGTCCCACTTGTTTTTTTATCTTATGATGATTGACGATTCTCCTTCTCATGTGTCTTATTAAAAACCACGTTTTATACGACGTAATGTTTCAATACTCCAATTGATCCAGTATTTCCACGAGACGATGTAGTCATGAGCATGTAATACATCTTTGCTAAAGCCACCAAAACCTTTTTTGAAGTGTGTTATACCAAAGAAAGGGTGTTTTCTGTCAGCTCCGTCTGGTGCAATACCCCAGAAATTATAATATTGCAATCCTCTTTTCTTTGCATCTTGAATAACATTCCATTGTATGAGGTATGATGAAGGTAGTTTCTTGTTTATATTTAATGAAGCGCTGTGTCGATATGCCGCCATCTTGCCATAAAAATATATCACTGCTGACGCATCAAGTGTGCCATCTGGTAAGTACGCATTATATACACACACTTCCCCGTCATGTTCAAACGGTTTGAATTCCTCTTCTATATATTTTTTTGGAAAACGATGAAAGTTATGTTTTTTTGCTGTGTGATCGAGCAACTCATTGAGTTTGTCCAAATCTTTTATATTGGTTTTCTTTTCTATACGAATCCCCTCTCTGTCACAGCGACGTATAAGATTTCGATGATTTTTGTTCATTGCACTGAGTAGTTCATCTTCACTTGGTGTGAGATCGAGGAGCCATGTGTTTTCTGCTAGAGCGTGAATAGGTGCTTTTCTATATCCTACATCAGTATATAATTTGATGTGTTCTTCGGTCGCATCTGTAAAAGGGCTTACACGTATAAAGGAATAGTTTTCTTTTTTTGCAAATTTTGCAATATGCTTGGTGAGCATATTCAAGACATTCTCTTTATCTTTGGTAATGATAGGGCCGTATGGAAGATATAGGTAGTCGCCTCGTCGTGCATGTGTAGACAGTACCAGCGCTCCTGCAATCAATACATCTTGTTCATATACCCCAAATACCCAAAAATTTTCATCGAGATTTTTATAAAATTCTCCATACTTCCAACTTTGGTTCATGAGTGTGAACTGTTGTTTTTTTACAAATGTTTCCCACTCTTGTTTTTGTGTAATTTGTTTTATGGTATACATAACTGATATTAGGACAGTGGGTGACCAGCCTTGGCTCTCCCCTTTCTTAATTTTTGTATGAGTTTGAATAGTGTGTATTTTGGTGAATGCAAAATAATTTCTTGTGCATCTGGATATGATTTTAATTCACCATTAAATCCAGCCTTGAATCGCGCTACTCCTGTGAGATTGTGATCAGCTTCCCAACAATAATTGTGGTAACAACTTTCTTTGCCACTTCCCTGTTTTGACGGCGGAGCCATTCCCCAGAAATCATATATCTCACAACCAAGTTCTTTTCCTAATTGTATTGCTTTCCATTGTAATAGATATGGTGCCATTAAGTTTCTATATTCATTTGCAGAGGCTCCGATAAAATAATATAGATTATTTCTGTGTTTAAACAATATGACACACGCGACAGGTTTTTCTTCAAAATACGCATTAATCTGATAGGTGTTTGGGAGTTCGAGTAATTTTTTACAATAACTTTTTGGGTGACTTTGGTATCTATTACGCTCTGTGGTGGTCATGTTTAGATCCCAAAAGAGGTCCAGGTCTTTCTTATTATCCACAGTAACACCTTTTCGATCTGCCAGACGAATATTATATCGTGTTTTTGAGTGCATTGCAGTGAGCAACTCGTCTTTCGTTTTCTTTATATCCAGTCTCCATGTGTTACGTACTTGAATATTTTCAAATGGTTTTATTTTGTATTTTTGAGTATTAGTTTTTTTTAATAGTTCTGCTCGTACAAATGAAATTTTTTGAGTTTTGAAATAATGTAATACATGTTCTAGTTCTGACTTTGAGATATCAGCCCATGGGATATATACATATGAAATTCCTAGAGGCAAGGTCGTAAGTATATATTGTATTTGTGTTGCACTATCCCCTTCTCCTATTTGAATTCGTTTGATGTTACGCCCCACTGTTTTCAAAAATTCACCGTATTCCCAAGACTGAAGAAATTCCGGACTGTCTTTCCATTCATTTTTATTTGTAATTTCTCTAATGTTCATAGCTATTCACAAAGTCTATGATTTTTTGCGCTTGCTTTATATCAATGTGGCGATTTGTTGGTAAATTGACTGACTGTGCAGATAATTTTTCAGCATTTGGACACGTTCCTTTTATATAGCCACTCATTTCTATATTACAATCTCCTGGAGCTACAACTGCATTGTACCAATTTCCAAGCATGATGCCATGTTTCTTTGCCTGTATGATCATGTGAATTGGATTTTCTACTGAGAGTGGGTATCGCAGGTAAATTGAATCAGAACTTTTTTCTGGAAGTGTTATTAGTTTGTTTGTAATTTTTTCGTCGTAGAGTTTGGCAATTTTTTGCCGGTGTTTATTTGTGTTTTCCATTTCCTCTAACTGTCCACGTAGTATAGATGCAAATGAGTTGGCAAATTGTGATGGATAAAAAGAAATCTGTTCACCTCTCTTCTCTGCGTCATACATGATTCTGCCCAAAATATTCAGCTTCTTTAATACACCAAGAAAATGTCTCCCTCCTACTCTGTAGAGTGGCTTACCAATGGCAAATGCTGGAAATGCAATTAAATATTGAATTGTTTTTACTACGCGAGGTGTGGGTAAATCGTGTTGTATCTTCTCAATCTTCTTACCTGTATTTTCGTCAGATGTTATGAGTGCGCCGCCACGCATGGCTGACACAACTTTGTCAGTACCAAAACTAAACATACCAATATCTCCATGCGTTCCTACGAGTTTTTCTTTGTGTTTCGCACCAAGTGAGTGTGCACAGTCTTCTATAACTTTTAGATTATGTTTTTTTGCAATCGCTAATAGTGCTTCTAGATCTGCAGGCTTTCCAAATGTGTGTTGAATAATAAGTACTTTTGTTTTTTCAGTTATCTTTTTTTCTAAATCGCGTGGATTCATGTTTAGATCATCTTTCACATCAATATATACAGGAGTTCCTCCTGCCCATTTGATAGCATTACTCACCACCATGCATGTGTATGCTTGCACAAGCACCTCGTCACCTTCTTTTACACCCAAGACTTCTAACCCTTTTTGTAGAGCTGTTCTACCACTATCAAAGGTGGATACATGTGATACGTTGAAATATGTTCTAAGCCACTCCTCTACTCTTTTATTTTCTTTTCCTTTTCGTAAACAAAACCATTTCCATGGTAATAATAAAAATGCAAGACTTTTGAATAGGTCTTTTGTTGTGGCGTTGGGAAGAAATCCAGTGAATATCATGCGTTTTGCTTTATTTCATCTTTTACAATTTGAGGTATAATGTTTTCAAGTAATATAGCAGAGGATGTGTCTTTGAGAGATTTGACATAATCTAACAATTCTTTTGGTTCAGTAATTACACGGATTTTTAGATTAAATTTAGAGGCCACAGCACCCTTGGTGAGTGGTTCCACAAAGTCTGGTGTGATGATGACGAGCTCATCAGCCATAAATGATATCTCACCACCTATTTTTTGATGCATCTCTTCACTTCTGTTTCCAAGCTCTATCATTCCCCGAGTAATCACAATGCGTTTTTGGTGTGATTTTTGTGCATTGAGCATCTCAAGGGCAGCTTTGAATCCATCGGGATTTGAATTGTAGCTGTCATCTAATATGACTGAATTACCATATGGTGTGGGCTTGAGCGCGCGACTCATGTCTTGGGGTCGAGCATCTGATGCAATGATTTCATCTCGTGACATGCCTAGAAATAGTCCGGCAAGTGTACAAGGGGCCAGATTGAGAACATTGTGTTCGCCAAAGATTTTGGTTTGAACTTCGCGTTCTTCTGTTTCTTTGTTATCTTGTATAATTTCAGTTTTACAATAAATGCCTTCTGGTTTTGTTTTTATATCTGTTATGAGAAGTGTTGGATCAAACTCTTCGTCCACGCCAAATGTCTGCACTTTGCACGTTAGTTCATGTAAAAATTCTCTACAATATTTATTATCAGAATTAGTAATGGCGAGTCCGTTATCTGGTAGAGATCTTAGTAATTCATACTTGGCTGTTTGTGTGTTCTCTATAGATCCAAAAAGGCTCATGTGCTGTTCATTGATTGCGGTGAGAATTCCTACTTTTGGTTTTACGATATCGCAGATTAGTTTAACATCCCCTATCTCATCAGCCCCAATTTCTATAACAAAGATATCTTTGTCACTAAAATCAGTATTCAATATAAAACGTAAGATGCCAAAGTGGCTGTTGATGTTTTGTGGTGTTTTGATAACATTGAACTTTTCTGACAGCATGTGTGCCAAGAAGTTTTTTACAGACGTTTTGGCATAGCTTCCGGTAATACCAACAACTGTGAGATTGTTATATGCTTTCATTTTTTGTGTTGCTCGTCTGATATATATATTTTTTATAATTTTCGTAATTCCATTTAATATCAATACCACTAAACTAATGGTAAATAATCTCAACATGAGCGCAAGAATAAGTATTTGCCAGTCTCTTGAGAGAACAAGCCATGATGCTTCTGCGCTCATTGATAATAGAATAATTGCAAGTGCCTTTATACTAAATTGTGGTCTCTTTACTTTCTTTTGAAGGAATCTGTATGCATTGACACCAAGGTCAGTGAGGAAAAACGCAACAATAATGTATTTTAAGGTTTCAATATCATTGAGTGGCCAGAGAAATACCATGATTGCTATAATACTTCGATATAGCAGGCTGTAGCGTGCCATAAATTCTTTTCCTTGTTTGGTGGTAAGGAAATCTTTGAAACGATCTAGTCTATACCATTTTAATTGCCAGACATAGCATAGCCCTGCGTAATCAAACGTAGCACTAATAAACCATAGTAGTGCGATAGTAATATTAAGTAATGTGAAATATTCAAACATATGACATTATACGTTATACTTTTTTGAGTATTTCTAACAATTTTTCTCTGTTGTGCATGTGTAGACCGTGACGTCCTTTTTCAATAATCTCAAGAGATGCGTTTGGAATTATTTTTGCGATTCTTTTTCCTTGTTCGAGTGGTGTGTAATCATCATGCTCTCCCCAGACTACGAGCGTGGGGACTTGAATGTCTGGCAAGAGGTGTTCCAAATCTTGCCGTATTATTTTTTTGAAGATTTCTTTTTTTGTACCCGAAGTGTGCGTGTAGTCAGGTGATTTTGCAAGACGGTATAATACTTTTTTCATCACCAGGTCAAGTCGATTGAGAATAGGAAGTTTGAAAAAAACTTTTCCTATCTTTGCTACCACACAAAAGATCATTCGTTTACAACTCTTCTTTGGTCTAAATGTTGCTGCGCCGCTCAAGACCAGTTTGTCTACGAGTTTGGGATTTTTTGCCATCAAGTATGTCGCAACTTGTCCACCAAAGGAATGACCAAAAAGAATTTTTTCACCTTCTATACCTTTTATTTTTTCTTTGACAAATTCTGCATAGTCCTCTACTCCCCATACCGTGTCTGGACAGGGCTCATTACCAAAACAAGGAAGTTCAATGCACGTGACTTCAAAGTATCGTTCTGCCAGGTTGGAAAATTCTAACCATGTCTGAAAATTCCCTCCCCACCCTGGTATAATAATGAGGTTTGGTTTATTCATGTTAGTTCAATAATGTTGGTAATATGTCTACACCATTAAATTCGTCGAGTATAATTTCTACTACTTCATTTTCTTCGAACATGACATAGAGTCCGGTGGCTTCTTCAGATGAGGTGTGATATACCCAAACCTGACTTGTTGGATAATTTCGAAGTAATACCGGTGGTTCACCAAGTAATTCACGTACTTCATCCACGTCTTTGCCTACTAATTCTGACACAACTTCTTCTTCACTGTTTTCATCCTCTGGTACTGCTGGTATATATGTTTCCCAGCCTTCTTTTGGGTTTTCTACCACCTGCATGAGTGTCATGAGATTGTTTTTCTCTTCTTCAAGAGAAGCCACATCGTTAGTAAGGTCGTTTATCTCATTTTGTTGTTCAGCATTGAGCTGAGCCACTTCTACACAACTTTTTGAATTAAGTATTTCTACCTTTTTCATTTCTTTGCTGTGCCATGAGTACATGAGGCTCACTGCAACAATGGCAGTGATAACACATGTCGTACCAATAATCGCACCAAACGGACACATTTTCGGAGGTAATGGTGCTGGTGTTACGACAGGTTTTTTGGCTGTGGTTTTCTTTTTTGGAGGCATAGTGTTTAGGTTATAAAGTTAAAAAGTTATAAAGTTATAAAGTTTGTAAAGTCGATACCCATAGGGCATCAGTGTGCCCTGAAAGGTAAAAGTACAGAGTGTAGGACTTAGGACTTAGGACTTAGGACTTTTTTGTTCATATATGGTTGTAAGACTTTTGGGATGGTGACGCTTCCGTCTTTTTGTTGATTGTTTTCAATGAGGGCGATTGGGAAACGACTCATGACAACAGCGGTTCCATTTAGGGTGTGAACATATTCATTTTTTCCTTCCTCATTTTTGTACTTGATATTAAGTCTGCGAGATTGGTAGTCGGTGCAGTTGCTGGTGCTCGTAATTTCTCCGTACCCATCAAGCATTGTCATGTGTGCCTCCAGATCATATTTGCGGTACGCCGGGCCACCAAGATCCCCTGTTGCAATATCGATAACACGGTATGGGAATTCAAGTCCATCACAAATTTCTTTTTCAATAGTGAGTAATTCTTCGTGAAGTTTTTCACTATCTTTTGGTTTACAAAACACAAACATTTCAAGTTTGGTAAATTGATGTACACGATATAATCCTTTGCTTGTTCTACCATAGCTTCCAGCTTCGGTGCGGAAGCAGTGTGAGAGTGCTACATATTTTTTTGGTCCGTTACTAAGGTCGAGAACTTCATCTGCATGATATCCAAGTACTGTGATCTCTGCAGTGCCCACGAGACTTAGATCTTCATCTTCAATATTATAAATTTGTTTTTCTTCTCCACGTGGATTGAATCCTGCACCTTTTAAAATTTCATGTTTTGCCAAGTCTGGAGTTTCGAGTAATTCAAATCCATGATTGCCTACAACATCAAGTCCATAATTAATAAGTGCCTGATTGAGACGCACCATGTCATTTTTTACAAAGTAGAATTTACTTCCAGCCACTTTTGCACCGCGTTCGAAGTCAATCAAATTTAAGTTGGTGAGAAGTTCTTCATGATCCTTTGGTTCAAAGTCAAAGTCAGGTTTCTTTCCATATTCAGCAACAGTTACAAAGTCTTCTTCACCGCCAATAGGACTGTCAGGGTGTGTACTATTTGGAATTTGTAAGAGTAAGTCAGTATATTCTGTTTCGATTTCTGTTTGACGTTCTTCAAATTGTTTTATTTTATCCCCCACTTCGCGCATATGGGTGATTTCCTCGTCACTTGGCTTACCTTTGCTTTTTTGATTTCTCTCGGCACGCAGGGTATCGATTTGTTGTTGAAAATCTCGACGTTCTTCATCAAGCTCCAACAATCGTTCAATATTTACATTGACGTGCCTGTTTTTGCAATTTTCTTTTATGGCGTCCACGTTTTCGCGGATGTATTTTATATCGAGCATATGTTTTAGTTATAACATTAGATTCGGATATTCGGATAATCCAGATTTACGGATTCTACATCTGTAAATCTGGATTATCCCCGAAGATGGATGCCCTGCGGGTATCCGGAAATCAGTATATTATTTACAAATTATGTTTTTTTATTATATTTTCTAGCTCTTCCATTATTTCATCAAGAAAATCGTTATCACCTGCAAGGAATTCAAAATTTCTATGTTGATCAAGCTCGATCCATTCCATTTCCAACACTTCTGTTTTGTTAAAATTTCCTTTCCCACCAAGAAGTCTGCATACATATGGTACGAGATACACTTGGTAGCTAAAATCTGGAAAGGTGTGGTCTTTTATTTTTATTTTTGAAATTTGTTGCACTACCTCAACATCGTAGTCAGCCTCTTCTTTTGCTTCTTTTACTGCAGTACTTTCTCCTGTTTCTCCCAAGTCTACAATACCACCAGGAAATTCCCATTTGCCATGCGTTTCTTCTCGGTGTGGATCATTACGTTTTGTGATGAGGAGTTTTCCATTCTGTATAATCATGGGTAGTGATACAACAATATGCTTGGCACCGTAATTGTTTTGCAAAAAATATTTGATTTTATTGAGTGCTTGTCCACGATGACTAATTGCATTTTTTTCATGCAGAGGTGTCTCATCAAATGTTTTATTTAGCTGCTCAGAAAAAAACATAGGATCGTAGCCGTGTCCGTATTTATTTTTTTTAGGTATGTGATCTAAGATTGTTCCGTCAACCTTACCTTGTGTCAGAAATTGGTTTTTTGTTTTTGGGTCATATAGTGCAATAACGCCGCGAAAAGATGCCTGACGATTTTCTTTTCCCTCCATTTTTTCAAGGAGTAGCTGACAACGCGCTTCATCTGTTTTTGCAACGCGTGCAGCGTGTATTCCTGGCCACATGTCGAGTGCATTTACAAATAGACCAGTGTCGTCCGCAAGAGTTATGATTCCTGACTTTTCACCATAGTATTGAGCCTTTTTCATGGCGTTTTCTTCTAGCGTAGCACCGTCTTCTTCAGGCTCTGGATAGTTTTGATCCAAATCATTGAGGCCAAGTATTTCAAATGGTAAGTCATCCAAAAATAACTTGATTTCTTCAAGCTTTCCTTGGTTAGCTGTGCCAATTAAAAGTTGTTTATTTTTCATACTAGACAATTCGTTCAATATATTTTCGTATTTTTCCTGATTTGAATTTATGTTCTTGGTATGGAGTTAATCTGACAATTTCTGATTCTAGATTTACTTGTGTGAGAAAGTCAGAAAGTTTGTCTACATATTCTTTTTGATCATAGCCCAGAGCAATAATATCAGGTCTGTGTTTTTCTATAATTTTATAAGGATTTTCTTTGTCTCCAAGACACACGAGATCTATAACGTCGATGTGTTTCAAGAATTTGAGACGTTCTTCTTCTGAGTGTAATGACCCTATTCCTTTTATTCTCTCTACATTGCAGTCTCGCCCTACGACTACGATGAGGTGATCACCATATTCTCGTGCTTGTTTGAACATATGGATGTGACCCATGTGCACAATATCAAATGTACCAAAGACCATTACTTTTTTCATAGCAGTTATTTGAGACCGATATCCCCTGCAATTTCACGCATAGAATCAATTGCAATAGTCAAAAATTCATCCAAAGTCAATCCTAGCTGCTCACATTCTTTTATGACATTCCGGTCAACGTTTGCAGCAAATTTTTTATCTTTCATTTTTTTCTTTACTGACTTTGCTTCAAGGTCCATAATTTTGTTTGGACGCATGAGTGATGTGGAATAAATAAGTCCGGTCACTGTTTCGCTGCACGCTAGAGCATGTTCGAGTTCTTGTGAGCGTTTCATATCTTTCATGCCTGCACAATCAAAACCATATCCGTGAGATAGGACAATAGTAATGAAGTCTTCGTCAAATCCTTTTTCTTTGAGAAGTTCCGGAGCTTTTGTAAGATGTGTGGTGGAGTCGTGTTCAGTAATTTCCCAATCAATATCATGAAGGAGTCCGAGCATTCCCCAATATTCTTCGTCTTTTCCTAAGTGTTTTGCAAGACCGCGCATCACGGCTTCGGATTCTAAATAGTGATTTAAGTTTGCTTCTTTTTTTGTATATTCTTTTACAAACGCAAGAGCTTCTTCTCGAGAGATAGGGAGAATATAATCTATATTTTTTTTATTGTTAACTTGCTTACTTGTCAACTTGCTAACTTGAAGACTAGAATGTTCTGGTTTCATGAGTGGAAACAAAACACATTCGCGAATAGGTTTGTCCATCATAAATGCAAAGAGTCTTTCACCAAATCCAAATCCACATGTTGGTGGCATACCGTGTTCGAGCATCTCTACAAATTCAAAATCTGGCATCATAGCTTCGTCATCCCCTCTTTCGATAAGCTTTTGTTGTAGTTCAAATCGTTCGCGCTGGTCTACCGGATCGTTTAACTCTGAATAACCATTTCCTACTTCACTTCCAGCAATGATCACTTGGAAGCGTTCAGTCGTTTCTAAATCTTCTGGACGTGCTTTTGCTAGTGGCGAAATAAGTTTTGGGTGATTGATGAGAAATGCCGGCCCTGCAATATTACGTCGACAATATTTCCAGAGTGTGTCTGTGAGTCGTTCTTTGTTATCACCTTCATATTTCACCTTTAATTTCTCAAGTTTTTTCTTCATCTCATCTTCAGTGGCTTTTGTGATGTCGATCTTTGTTTGTTTTTTGATTTCTTTTGCATATTCAACATGAGGCCACTCACCTGCAAGATCATATTCATATTCTTTTGTCTTGAACTTTGTGGTACCAAAGACTTCCTCAGCAATGCGTTGATATAATTCTTGGGTCAATTTCATGCCATCATTATAATTTGCATATGCCCAATAAAATTCCATGTTGGTAAATTCTTGCAAATGGTCAGGACTAGACCCTTCATTACGAAATACCTTGCCAATTTCAAATGTCTTTTCAAATCCTGCTGCCATGAGACGTTTTTGCAAAAGTTCTCCGACAGAAATACGTAAGAAGACATCCAGATCAAAATCATTATGATGTGTAGCAAATGGAGTTGCTTCTGCGCCACCTGTTGTGGTTTCGAGATAAGGAGTTTCTACTTCAAAAAATCCTTTTTCTTTCATAAATGTTCTTGTAACATCCCAAAATTTTGCTTTTTTATAAAACATGTCACGAATTTCTGGATTCAAGAGCAAATCAAGATAGCGTTTGCGTAGTCGTAGTTCTTCGTCTTGGATACCGTGAAATTTGTCTGGCAATGGAAGGATTGCTTTTGAAAGAAGTGTCCATGTTTTTATTAAAACAGATTCTTCACCTTTATGTGTTTGAAATCTTTCGCCATCAATCAAAATAATATCACCAATATCAATTTTTTTGGTAAATAGTTTGTAGTTTTCATTTCCGAGCTCATCTTGCTTGAAAGCTATTTGCATTTTTCCTGATTCGTCCTGAAGATGACAAAAGGTAAGTTTACCCATGTCGCGTTTTGTCATGATACGGCCTGACACTTGCACTGACTCCCCTGCTTTCATGCCTAGAGCTTCAGAAACTGAATGGTTATTTTCAGTGTGAGCTGGGTATGGATTAATTCCAGATTCTTTCAAATCAGCGAGTTTTTTTAGGCGAATTTCGCGCTCATCGTTTATGTTTAATTCAGGTTGTTTAGTCATACAAAAAAACAAAGAAATTATGCTTAAATATAGGATAATTGTACCAAAAATGTGAGGAAAATACAAATACCCCCATCATGGGGGTATTTTTGATGAAAATTGGCTTATTTTACTTCCAAAATTTTATAATCTTGGACTCCTGCAGGAAGGGTTATTTGTATTTTGTCTCCCTTGTTTTTTCCGATAAATGCGCTTCCTAGGGGAGATTCATTAGATATCTTGCCTGATAGAGGGTCTGCTTCTTGGGCTCCCACAATCGTATATTCTTTTTCAATCTTGTTTGACTTTACTCGGATTGTAGATCCAATCTGCACTGTCTTACTACCTGTGTTGGTGATGACCTCTGCATCATCAATAAGACGTTGGAGTTCTTTGACTCTGCTTTGGGCCCATGCCATTTCGTCTCGAGCTGAATGATATTCTGCATTTTCAGACAAATCTCCCAATTGGCGAGCCTCATCAATTCTTTTTGCGATTGTTGGGATTTTTTCAGATTTCAAATCACGATATTCCTTTTCGAGTTCATCGAGTTTATCTTGAGACATATATTGTGTCTTTTCATCAGTCATATTTGGCTTAACTTAGTAAAACCTCGCACCATGTGGTACTGGGTAAAAAAAAGGGGTCGCTTGTGTGCGACTAAAATTAGTATATCATCCTTATTAAAAAGATCAATGAGGTTATCCACATCAATTTTGAGTCTTGTATTGAGCCCACCACTCGAGAAATTCAGCTGCAATTGGTTCTGCAACCCAACCACCTTCCCCACCCTCTTCTACAAGAATAGTAACAGCAATTTCTGGATTGTCGTATGGTGCAAAAGCAGTAAACCAGGCATGTGTGTCTCTGTTGCTATTCCATTGTGCTGTTCCTGTTTTTCCACCTGAGCCAAAAGGTAAACGACGTAAATCCCAACATGATCCGTGATCTACACAGTCGTACATCCCGAGCTTAATTGTTTCTAAATGATTTTGATCTATGAAGTCACTATTAAGTACCTCTGATTGGATATATGTCTCTTCTCCTGTGTCTGGATCTATCATTTTTTGCACCACATGTGGTTTGTATAACTTTCCTCCATTTGAGATTGCGGCTGTTACTGCTGTGATTTGCAGCGGTGTAATTAGTAAGTCACCTTGTCCGATTGATAAGTTGTACGTGTCACCCACATACCAACGCTCTCCTTTTTTGTCTTTTTTCCATTCAGGTGATGGTAAGAAGCCTTTTGCTTCCGATGGTAGATCTATACCAAGTTTTTCACTTAGTCCATATTCTTTCAAATAATCTGTAATACGTTTTACCCCAAGGCCGACAAATTCTCTATATCCTCCACCAATATAGTAATAAAATGTATTAACAGACCAGGCAATTGATTCTCGTACGTCTGTAATACCATGACCCCCTGCTTTCCAGTCTGGGAAAAACCATTGACCAACAGCAATACCACCTACACTTTTGAATGTCGTACGTGAGGTGATTACTTTTTCTTGAAGTGCGGCCGAGGCAATTGCGGGTTTGATAACTGAACCAGATGGATAGGTACCAGCAATAGATCTGTTGAAGAGTGGCCTACTTTCGTCTTGAATATAAGATGAATAGGTTTCGCTATCAATGCCACCAGAAAAATCATTATTATCAAACCCCGGTAGACTCACTAAGGCGAGTATTTCTCCTGTCTGTGGGTCCATTGCCACGCCTGCTGCGCGGGTTCGATTGACTTTATCCATACCTTTTTGCAAAAATAGTTCGAGTTGTTTTTGCATTTCATTATCAATAGACAAGACAATATGAGCGCCTGATTTTGGAGATTCTTCCGCAAGAATTTGTTGTTCCTTACCTCGGGCATTTACTTCTATACGTTTTTTTCCATAGACACCACGTAGGAATTCTTCGTATGTTTTTTCTACACCAATTTTTCCTATAGAATCAGACGGAAGGTAGCCTTTTTCATAGTAGGTCTCTAATTCTTCAGGTGAAAGTTTTCCAACATATCCGAGGATGTGGGAAATACTTGCGTGGTTGGAATCTAATTCTTCTTCATATATTTTTGTATCAGTAATTTCGTTCATTCCTTCGTGTATGTAGAGCCGTTTACTTCCTCGTTGTATGTGAATACCTGGTAGTTCGCTTGCTGCAATTTGTACTTTTAGGGCGATTTCATAGGGTATGTCTTCATCCACGACAATAGATTCTCGTTGGTAGTGTCTGTATTTTTGTATAATATCTGAAATCTCTTCAACACTCTTGTTGGTAATGTCTGCTAGAGATACAATGACCTGGTTTAATTCTATATTATCACGTGGTAAATCTTGTGGAATAACGGTTAGTGAGAAGTTTGGTACATTTTGTGTGAGTTGAATATTATTTCGATCAAAGACAAGGCCGCGTTCAGATGGAATAGGTATAATACGTTGTCTATTCCCTTCTGCACGTGCACGATATTCATCACCTTGGAGAATTTGTAAATATAATAATCGAGATACAATAAATACAAAACTCAGGGTGATCAACATGAGGAAATAGAATAATTTTTTTGTAGTAAAGCTACTGCCAATGTGCGAACTTCCTGAATCTACCACCTCTTCTCTTTGATTTGCGCCACCCATAGTCAAAGAATCCTCTACCCATGAGAGTTTATATCTACCACCTAGTGTATTGTTTTGATCCTTTGGGGAAATTGCAAAGGGATCGAAATCGTCGTACATATTCTTAAGATATTTCGGTTTATATAATTACTTTGTATATATTTATAATATAAACCCCTCCCTAACCCTCCCCTATGAGGGGTGGGTAAAACATGTATTTTATTTATCTGTTTACTCTGTTAATTATTTATCTGACCCCCCTTCGTAGGGGGAGTTGGAGGGGGTGTGGTTTTAATTAAATTAAGTTTGATTTTATAATTTTACCTACCTATAGAAAAGATGAGGTAAACTTTTTTGAAAATGTGGTTATGAGAAAATAAGAAATGATTGTTCCAAGCATGGTAAATAACAATTCCCATGCAAATTTTATAAATAAATTATATATGAGAATATCTGCGACAAATGACATTAATACAATGTAGAGTATTCGGAATATGACTAAACCAGTAAGTGTAATGGCAAAAACAGAAAGCAAGGACTGGTTCGTAAAAAATCCTTTGTGTAACCAATAGAGAAAAAGGATGGAAAGTGTACCTGATATGATATACACACCGAATGGCGAGATACTATATATGTCCATAAAAAAATGTAAGATAAAAGAAAACCAAACAATTTTTCCAGAACCATTAAAGACAATGAGTAGTATTAACACCAGAAAAGTGATGTTGAGGGTATTGAGAGGTGTTGGGAGTATATTAAAAAGGCCTATGTGGGCCATAGTAAGAAATAATGCAAATAGTAGTATAAGAATGCTATCAAGAATCTTCTTCATAAGGTATAACGTCTCGTGTTATGTGTGTAATGATACTTACCACACTTAGGTGTGAAAGATCGGCTGTTGGGTTGAGGACTGCTTGTTGGAATGGTTCGTGTGGTTGTTTTTCTATTACCTCTACTACACCTATTACTAGACCACGAGGCATTCCTTCGGTAAGACCTGAAGTAACGATAGTATCTCCTGGTGAGACAACTTCATTTTGAGGAATAAAATTCATATGAACACCGAGTCCATAACCTCCTTCAACAAGCCCAATGCTTTTTTCTCCATTGAGTATCATGGCCCCTACCCTACTCGTATTGTCATTGATAAGTTTTACAATTGCACTGTGTTTTTCTGTAGATACGACTTTTCCAATGAGTATTCCTTTGCCGATGATAACAGGGTTGTTTTGGAATAATCCATGTAATTCACCTTTGTCTATGACGATTGTTGTTCCAAGAGGATCCACAGTTCTTCCTATTACTTCTGCTCCGACATGTGTATATTGCCCAGATGACAAGAATTCTAGTTGACTTTTTAATTCTGTATTTTCATCTTCGAGAAGAGTCAGTCGTGTTTTGTCAACAAGGTTATTCTCCAATTCTTGTTCAAGATTTTTTACACTCTCTACAAGAGTTTGTTTATCCAGCTTCCCTACTTCTCGTGAGTCAAAGAATGTGCCTACGGAAGTAAAAGGTTTTGATCCAAGCTGGAGTAATGTAGAAAAACCATTTTCTATAGGTTTGAGCCAGCCTGCAGAATGTAAAAAAATGGTAAATATAATAATTACCAAAATTGCTATAAATGTTTTTTTCTTTGACACCATAGAGATGGTGGAGATTATTTTTCGTTACGAGCTGATGGAAGTACCACTTCTTTCAAGAGTTCATCTTCTTCGAGTAGAATTCCTGCACCACGAACTACTGCAGTGAGAGGATCATCAATTACACGAACAGGAATTTCAGCAGCTTGTGATATCACAGTGTCGAGTCCTTTGAGAAGTGCTCCACCGCCCACAAGGAGTAGTCCTCGCTCGTGAATATCAGCGGTCAGTTCTGGAGGTGTAATTTCGAGTGTCATTTTTACATAATCAACAATTGTCTTTACACTTCGTTCGATAGCTTCGCGAATATGTTCATCAGAAATAGTAACTTCTTTTGGAAGACCAGTGACGACGTCTCTACCTTTCATAGGAAATTCTATATGCTCATTATTTGTCATGGCAGAACCTACTTTTTTCTTTATTTCTTCGGCGTGAGTTTCACCAACAAGTAGGCTAAACACTTCACGGGCGTATTGTATGATGTTTCTATTCATCTCATCTCCTGCAATAGGAGTAGATTTCCAAGTGACAACACCACTAAGTGATATAACTGCAATTTCAGTATTTCCTCCACCAATGTCCACCACCATGTTTCCTACTGCTTCGCGAATAGGAAGGCGTGCTCCGATTGCTGCTGCCATAGGTTCTTGTACCACGTGCACTTCACGCGCTCCTGCTGAGAGTGTTGCATCTTCTACTGCCTTGATTTCTACTTCTGTCACATCTAGTGGTACTACGATTACTACACGTGGGCGTGAGGCTAGAGAGAAGCCTTCTTGATGAACTTTATCAATAAAGTATTTAAGCATTTTTTCAGTTACCTCATAATCTGAAATCACACCTTCGGTAAGAGGGCGGGTAACTTGAATATGGGGTGGAGTTTTACCAAGCATCTGTTTTGCTTCGTGTCCCACAGACAAAATTTGCTCTGTTTTGGTGTTTATAGCCACTACAGACGGTTCATCTATCACAATCCCCTTTTCCGGCGTGTATACGAGCGTATTTGCCGTCCCTAGATCAATAGCAACGTCTTTTCCTAGTTTTTTGAATAGTCCTTTGAACATACTTTATTTTTTAATCTGTCCTTTGAGAAAATCAAGACCTGATTCTTTAATTGGATAGTTAAATGTCCTAACTAAGTTTTTTATAATCTTAAAGTGTTTTCTTCGAAAATTCAATTTATAATCTGAAGATCTTTTGAGACTATTTATTATGTGTATACTAATCCAATAACTTGAAGAACCTCCATTTTGTGCTACTTTTTCATAAACACGTACATTTTTTATATTTGATTTTTGTATAAAAAATTTTTGACCTCGTTTTTCAATGATAAGATGATCTTTTTCTATGGTGAGATAGCTCCATGCAAATACTATTGGTATTGCAAACAAGACAAGTATTACAATCCATAAAGGTACTATATTATAATCTGACATGTCAAGAATAACATCAAATATATTCATTTTATATATCGCATAGAGTAATAAAACAAATACAACATAATATACAAATGTCTTATAATCAAGATCTAATACTCTAAATCTTTGTTGCATATCTTAAGCTTCATCAATATTTACTAAATTAGATTCTCCTTCATTTCTCATTTTAACTTCAACACTGTTTTGCTCCAAAGTTTTTGGACTTATGATGATTCTCTTTGGAATACCAATGAGATCGCTATCTGCAAATTTTTGACCTGGACGAACACCTTCTCGGTCATCATACAGGACTTCAATACCTTGGTCTTGTAATTTCTTGTATATTTCATCAGCTTTTTTGATATCTTCTTCATCGCGACAAAGTGAAACAAGGTGTACGCTGTATGGTGCGACAGACTCTGGCCAGACAATACCGTGCTCATCAGATAAGATTTCTACGATTGCCCCCATGAGTCGTCCAAGACCAATACCGTAAGAACCCATGAACACGTGTTTGTTTTCTCCGTTTTCATCTGCATATACGAGATCAAAAGGTTCTGAAAATTTAGTACCTAGGGTAAAGATATTACCTACCTCAATTGCTTTTTTCTCGACAAGTTCGTCTTTGTTCAATTCAAGTTCAGATAGTACTTCATCTGTGTATACTTCTTTGTTCACTGCCAATTCTTTTTTCTCATCTACGTAAATGGTATCTTCACCAGCATCAGTAATGGCTTGGAACTCATGTGAAAATTTTGAAAATGTACCACCTGAAGCAAACGTGATGTAGGTTAATTCTCCAATACCAACACGATTGAAAATATTCTTGTATGCGATTTTTGATTTTTCATAAAAGTCGTTGTGTTGTTCCTCATCTTTTGAAAATGAGTACAATGCTTTCCAGAAAAATTCACGACCTCTCATGATACCAGATTTACTTCTTGTTTCATTTCGAAAAATTTCTTTGAAATCATACGGATAGACAGGTAAATCTTTGTATGAATGTATATATTGTTTTAGAATATTTGAGTAGGCTTCTTCATTGGTAAAAGATAAGCCTACCTCTGTGCCATTTTTTAAGCTTGTTTTAAACCAATTATCCACGACACTGTCATCCCAACGGTTTGATTTTTCCCAGACCTCTTTGTTTTGTAATATAGAGGTCTTCATCTCCATACCGCCTACCACATCCATTTCTTCTCTGATAATATCTTCAATTTTTTTCATTACACGCAATCCTAATGGTAGATAGGTATAAACACCAGCCATTTCTTTGTGCAAAAATCCTGCTCGGATCAATAATTGAGCATTTTTGGAAACCTCGTCACTTGGAGCTTCTTTTCGTGTTTTGGTGAACAATTGTGTTTGTCTCATAATTCTAGATTAGTTGTTGAAGAATTTTTGTGTTTTATTGAAATGGTAAATGAAATAACTAGTATAAATATCACGAATAGAAGTAACGCGTTCCAGATGTTTAAAAATCCCCCACCTCGTAAGTACAAAAACATAATAATGAAGGCGGTGATAAAAACTGATTGTTTGAAACTAATTTGTACATAGCGGAATAGTGGTAAGTCTCGTGATGCAAACAATTTGTAAGACAGGAACGTAAGAAGAGATATTGTTCCGAGAAGCGCCAGAAAGAAGCTCATATAAAAAAAGACAAATCCCAGATAAGTGGTCTGGAATGGATCAACATTGATAATCACAAATACCCAAGATATCCAACACAGGATGGTTGCAAATAGCATGGTAAAGATGTATTGGCGAAGGGTCATATAGTGTAATCTCGAATCCGAACGATAGTGAGTGATGAGAGATCTTTCTTACAAAGCGCACCTCTCTTTGGCTATTTTGTGAATTAGAGGTGTTTAATTTATGAAAGATTCCTCACTCTGTTCGGAATGAATATAAAAATAGCTCTTATCAAGCTATCTTATTTTACCGCTTTTGTGGGTTTTTGACAAGTTTTGTTCTTAGGCCAAATATCGTATACGATCCACCTCATTTTTGCCTAATTTTTCATTCATTTTTTCTACTATTTCAGCCTGATTGAGTCTAATTTCTCCGGCTATGGCAGAACTCGAACAGCTTACAGTAAGTGTTCTGTTTTTCAAAAACAACGGCTTTGCTTGCAACGCCATTTCTTTTTCAAACATCTCCTCAAACACACTTTGTGCAATTTCAATAATTTCAGCTTCTTCGAGCTGTTTTTTCCCTGCAGCATCTTTTTCTGAATTGTCATGGAGTGTGTCTCCAAGTGGTGTAAATGGCATAGTTATATTAACTAGACTTTGTATATGTATATAGTATCATCTTTTGCGACAGGTTGCCAGTCCGGAAAGGTAAACGCATGTGAAACAATACGACTTCCTGGCTTCATTTCACGTTTTATTTTCTTTTTTAGCTTATTCATCCAGTGAGGAATAAAGTAAATTGAAATCACATCATACTCACTCAAATCAACATTCCAGAGGGTGTCACGTATGAGTGTGGTATTTTTGCTTTTACTTTTTGTCTTTTTTAGTTTACTTATGATATGCAAAAGTGGGCTGATTTCTACTCCTGTTGCATGTTTGCATTTTTTTGCGGCTGCAAATACCAGTCTCCCATCACCAGAACCAAGATCTATGAACTTTTCATCTTGTTTTAATTCTACAAGCTTGAGCATCCTCTCTACCTTTGTATGATTTGTTGGCACAAATGGTGCTCCGCTAATCATGGCATAGAGTGCATAGAGCAAATATACGAGAATCGCGATATAAATTAACGAAAATACAATTATGATTGCCCAAAGCATAAGCATCTTATAAGATTATTAGTTATGATCTATTACAATTGTCTAAATTCACAAATTTCTTTGAAATCGCAATATTTACACACATGTTTTCCTGGTGTTGGTGTGAAGTTTCCCTCTCTGATTTTTTCCATTACACCGAGGAGTTTTTGTTGTAATTTTTCCATGTCTTTGTCTTTGCCAACAAACGAGGTTTTCAGATCATCATTTACATAGTAGAAGGTTAGTTTTCCTACCTCACCAATATTTCGATATTCAGGCAATGTCTGAGCAGCAATCTGATAGATGAGAAGCTGTTGTTTGTCATCTGTGGCAAGCTTATCCTTACCTTTTCCAGTTTTGTAGTCAATAATTTCAAGTGTGCCATCTTCTAATTTGTCTATACGATCAATACGACCATTGATGAGGTAATCCCCTACTTTGATTTTGAAGAAACCCTCAAGACTTACTGGTACTGTCCAGTTGTCTTCCTGAGAGGTGTAAAAAACTTTAAGAATATCCTTTCCTTTTTTATAATAACTCTCACGTTGTTTTTTACTTTTATACCAGTCTCCTATCCATTT
Organism: Candidatus Parcubacteria bacterium; assembly: GCA_002869205.1. Taxonomy (GTDB): domain Bacteria; phylum Patescibacteriota; class Patescibacteriia; order Magasanikbacterales; family UBA922; genus BM521. The sequence continues at coordinate 45,238 of PKTJ01000023.1, forward strand.
GTCCTCATACATTTCCAGAAGCTCTTCCATATTTGGCACTTTTATGCCATTCGCCTTTGTTTCTGAGGGTTTTTCAGCAGGTAGTCCGAAGAGTGAGGCTTGTTTTACATTGTTTAGTTCCTGAACACGTTCGTAAAATTCTTGCAGTGTGTTGTGAATACTATTACCAAAACTAAATGCCGCACTACCTTTCATAGGGATTTTCAAAATATGTGCAAGTTTGTATTGATATGGGCAACGTTGATATGAATTGAGTTGAGAGAATGAAAATTTTGATGGAGGTGTGTACTCAAATTCACCAACATCTGTTGAAGTTACTTCATTGTTAAAATGTTTCATTGTGTTTTGAGGGTCTTTGTTTTTTTCAATCACTTCCTTTCCCTCTGTGGTGAATCCGAGTTCATGCAAGAATCTACTTACTTTCTTTTGTCTCACACCCCCATAATTATCTGCACTACTAAAGAAGAGGTGTTGTTTTGCACGTGTTGCTGCTACATAAAACAGACGTCTTTCTTCTGCATAATGTATATCATTTGATTCAGGTAGAGACTCTTTTATGAGTTCGTCTGGTAAATCTATGTCTCCGCCGCGTCTCCGTGTAGGGAATCTTTCTTCTACACAATTTACTACAAAAACATATTTGTATTCCAGACCTTTGGCACCGTGAACAGTGATAATATTGACTGAATCAGGTGTGTCAGTTGGTTGATACATTTTTCCACCATCCCCTGATTCGATAATATAGTTATAATGTTCTACAAATCCAGCCACATGTGCTCCGGGGATTGCACGTTCATAGTTTGAAATAAGATCAAAAAGTTGCTTGAGGTGATATATTTGTCTAATCACTTCTCTATTTCCTTGATTCTCTTCGTGTGTAAGATATGAAAAATAACCACTGCTTTCCATAAATTCATATAGGATCGAAGTTGGTTTTTCAAATTTTATGTGCTTCATTCCATCGTGCACCCAGGCGATTAAGTTGCTCGCAATGGTGACTCCTTCTGGTGATATATAAAATTCTTTTGATCGTTTTAGTGCCTCATAATAACTTATTGACTTCTTTTTTGCACTGGCAGTTATTTTTTGTATATCATTTTCTGTGAATTTCAAAAATGGCATGCGTAAGAGTCTATACCAGGCTCTATCATCTTGGATGTGTTCGAGGATGTTTAAAAAATTTATAGCATCAAGTACTACTGGCTGACGATAAAGTCCGGATGAGGCAATAAATTCATATGGTATACCCGAGGATTCTAATCTGCTCAAGAAAGGTTCTGTATGACTATTCGCACGCACGAGAATCGCAAAGTCATCCCAATCTGCAGATTCTTTTTCACGTATATCACTGATTTTTTGTATTACACCAGCTACCTCATCATCGAGAGTGGAAAAATGCAAATGTTCTACATTTCCTTTAATTTTAGCCTTGGATTCAAGCTTTTTATCAAGTCCTAATTTTTCTTCTAGTCTCTCAGGATTATTATTCAAAATACTTTTGTATGCAAGATCCAAAATCTCTTGTCCCGAGCGATAGTTTTCTGTAAGTACTATTTCTTTTGCTTGTTTGTAATCTTCTTTAAACCTCATGATGATGGATACGTTTGAACCGCGAAATGCATAGATAGATTGATCGTCATCTCCCACAACAGTGAGTTGAGAATCTTCTCCTGTCAGAAGTCTGATGAGCTGGTATTGAGCCCAGTTTACATCTTGAAATTCGTCTACAAGAATATACTTAAATCTCTCTTGAAGTTTCTTTAAAATATTTGGACGTTCTTGTAATAGCTTTACACAATAAAAAATCAGATCACCAAAGTCTAATGCCTGATTGTCTAGAAGTAACTGGTCATATGTGTGATATGCGTTGGCGATTTCAACACGTTTATTTTTTTCTTGAATCTCCGCTTCATCTTTGTCGAGAGTCAGACCTTCTGCATATTCCAGATAATCTTTTGAAGTAATTAATTCATCTTTTGCTTTTGAAAAATGTGAAAGTAGGGTGTGAATTTGTCCGGTTGGGTTACCGAGTGGACGATAATAATCCAAATTAAAATCATAAATATGTTCTCTTACAAGAAGCCATGCGTCTGTTCCAGAAAGAAGTTTGAAATGTGGAGGTAATCCTAAATCTACGCCATATTCTTCGAGAAGCCTCTGACAAAAGGCGTGAAATGTGGAAATTTGAAGATCAATGTAACCTATTTCAAGCATTTCATCCACACGTTCCTGCATTTCTGCAGCAGCCTTGTCAGTAAACGTGAGAGCCAATATTTCTTCAGCCTTTGCTTTCTTGGAATCAATAAGATGGGTAATCTTTTGTGTCACCACCGTTGTCTTCCCTGTACCTGCCCCCGCAACAATCAGAAGAGGGCCGTCGTTGTATTCGACTGCCTCGCGTTGTGCTTTGTTTAGTTTATACATAACATTATGACAATAACGTGGAATCCAGCTCTGAGCCTCCGAGGATCCCACTTCTCAGAGCCGGTTATCTCCCGGCACCTTGCATACGTACTTCATGATGCGTGCGAACAGTCCAAAAGGACCAGTGTGCGTCTTGAAGTAGTAGGTGCCGTAGTTGAGCACAACGCTCGTCGTGAATGTGAGGACTGTGGGGGCGATTACGCTCCAAAACAACTCAGGTGTTTCGTTGAAGAACTGTCCAGCGAAATGCCAGGAGAATGTCGTGAGTGTGGGGATTGCTGTTCCTAGAGTGTATGACCACAGTCTGTTTTCCCAAGCGGCGAACCACTGGATTACACCGGTCATAGTGCCTGTTATTGCAACCCCTGTTACACCTGCTACAAGTCCTGCACGGAGAGATTCCTCCCAGCCGTGCGATATGTTCACAAGAGCTGTCATCGATCCAATGACAGGAAGTGCCCACCAACCGAGCCGAGGATTAAAGATGTTCTGGAAGAACCATTTGACCCAATTCATGGCCGTCCTTCAGGTGGTTAGTTATGCATATAGTATCATATCTGGTTTGTAATATAAAGAAAAAGTTCTGTTGAAAACAGAACTTTTAAAAAAGATTTTCTAAGGGTTAGCAACCACAACCGCCGCCCCCAAGATTTTTAGGACACACCATAGATAAATATTAATAATTAATATAAATATAGTATGATTTAAGTAAGGAGATTGGTCAATTGTGTATAAGTCTATTAGTCAACTTTGTGAATGTTATTTTGACGTATCATTCC
>PKTJ01000021.1 GCA_002869205.1 Candidatus Parcubacteria bacterium
GTATTCTATCGCACGTGTGTTTTATGTAATGAATTCTTATTGGAACAGATCGTTTAGTGATCCATTTCCGTTTGTGAGAGAGCTCTGTGTGTATGTTATTTTTTATCTCATTTTAGTGAGTTTATTTTTTGGGTGTAGGGGTGTATGGCAACGATTGAAAACAAAATAAAAAATCTTTCACAAAGTCCTGGGATCTATTTGTTTTATAATAAGACCAAGGAGCTTGTATATGTGGGGAAGGCAACAAGTCTGAAGAGTCGGGTTTCTTCGTATTTTCGTGGCGCCCGAACGTCTCGTCCAATTGAACAGATGATTCATGAAGTTACTAATATCAAAGTAAAAGAAACCGACTCGGTTCTCGAAGCGATAATTCTCGAAGGGAATTACATAAAAAAATACAGACCAAAATACAACATTGATTGGAAAGATGATAAGTCGTGGAATTATATCATCGTGACGAAAGAAGATTATCCTCAGGTGAAGACGCTCAGAGCTCACGAGGAGAATAAAAGAAAAAAGGCGAAAGGTGAAAGTGTATTTGGTCCATATCCGGGACTTAAGACACGAGAAATGATGAAGTTATTGCAACGATTATTTTATATATCGAATTGTAAGCCTTGTCAGTCTGGAAAGCTTTGTAGACCTTGTCTATATCACCAAATGGGCCAGTGTCTTGGTGTATGTACGGGAGAAATTAGTCCAAAAGAATATAAGGAAAAAGTAATACGACCTTTGGTTAGTTTTTTGCGTGGTAGAAAAAAACGCGTGATTAAAGATTTGGAAAAAGATATGCTTATAGCTGCACACGATAAAAAGTTTGAAGAAGCCACACGTTTGCGAAATCAGATTTCAGCATTACAACGAATTCAAGATATCGCATTGTTAAACAAGTCGTTTGTGGTGAATCCATCCGTACAGACGCGATTAATCGCGTCTGTACAGAAAATAAGTCGAATCGAAGGATACGACATTTCAAATTTGGGCACGTCAGGCAAGGTTGGTTCCATGGTTGTATTTGATTCATCAGGTCCTGTAAAATCAGAATATAGAAAATTCAAAATAAAAGGCGTAAAGGGTCAGAGTGATGTGGATTGCCTTGCGGAGGTTATTGAACGTCGTTTGCAACACGTAGAGACGCGATTAATCGCGTCTGTACAAAAAGATGCGTGGCCATTGCCCAATTTCATCCTCGTCGACGGCGGCCTCCCGCAAGTAAATCGTACAAAGAAAATTTTGAAAGAAAATAAAATTGATATTCCGGTTGTGGGAATTGCAAAAGGTCCGGCAAGAAAAAAGAATGAATTTATTTTAGGATCAAAGAAAAAAGATTTTGTGGAATGGGTGAATGAAAATCAAAATTTATTAATTCGAGTCAGAGATGAGGCACATCGGTTTGCGATAACGTATCAGAAAAAATTGAGAAAAATTAGGTAAAATTAATAAAATATAAAAAAGGCTTACTAAAGCCTTTTTTGTTGTGGACAAAGTGGACAAAAAGGGTTGCAGGGGATATAAAAGTGGGGTATAATGGATCTACGTGGGGAAGAGTGGGGAACCCGCCTTCGCTAAAGCTTCGGCGGACAAGAATGATAAATGCTGTGCTTGTCTATTTATCAACTTACACAACCTCAAAATCTTTTATGTTCATCGGAGAATATTCCCACAATTTAGACCAAAAAGGTCGTCTTGCGGTCCCAAAAAAGTTCCGCACTGATCTTTCCAAAGGTGCAGTTGTAACTCGAGGTCTCGACAACTGTCTTTTTCTCTATACAAAAACAGAGTGGGAGAAACTTGCCGAGAAGCTCGCAACATTACCATTCTCACAAGCAAACACACGTGCATTTGCACGTCTCATGCTTGCAGGAGCTATGGATGTAAAAGTCGACAAACAGGGGAGAGTCATCTTACCTGATTATCTTCGCAACTTTGCTGATCTCAAAAAAGGAGTCGTCGTTGCCGGTCTGTATAACCGTCTCGAGATTTGGGATCAGAAGAAGTGGGAAGATTACAAGAAAAAGACTGAGAATGAGAGTAATCAAATTGCAGAACAAATGTTTGAACTTGGTGTTTAATTTTGAGGCTTATGGATAGACATGTTCCCGTACTACTGAATGAAGTTTTGGAAGCTCTCAATCTTGCATCAGGCAAAAATGTAATTGACTGCACGCTTGGAGATGCTGGACATTCAGAAGAAATTTTGAAAGCGACGAGTCCTGATGGAAAGTTGCTTGGCATAGATGCCGATGCTGAGAGTATTTTACGAGCCAAGAAGTTCTTATATGAATATGGAGACAGAGTAGTTTTTGAAAGAAATAACTTTGAACATTTACAAGATATTGTAAAAGAACAGAATTTCCAACCAGTTGATGGAATTCTCATGGATTTTGGATGGTCAAGTCCACAGTTTGAAGAGCGGGGTAGAGGATTTAGTTTTGCAAAAACTGATGAACCACTCGATATGCGCTATGACACATATCTCAAATGTGTTCATACCGCAGATGAGCCACCACTTGGTATTGATGGAAAACCATTGTATGGAAAGTGTACCGCTGCCGAACATGTGAATATGAAAAGTGCAGAAGAACTTGAAGAGGTGTTTAAAAAATATGGTGAAGAAAAATTAAGTAAAGAAATTGCTGCAGCTATTGTAGAAAAGAGAGAAGGGTATGCGCTTGAGACAGTTGGAGATTTGGTAGACGTGATTCTCGAGGTATATCGCAAAAAGTTAAAGACAGAAAAAGAAGTTCCGTGGATAGGTGGTATCCATCCCGCAACAAAAGTATTTCAAGCGTTGCGTATATCGGTGAATGATGAGCTCGGTGTGATAGAACGTGTACTACCTCAGGCAATAGAGACGCTGGCCTCTGGTGGGAGACTTGCGGTGATCACCTTTCATTCTGTAGAAGATAGAATAGTAAAGCATTATTTCAAATCACAAGACAAAAAATTAATTACTATTATTACCAAAAAACCTATTATTGCTAGTGATCAAGAGGCTGAGGAGAATCCTCGATCTCGTTCAGCAAAATTACGGATTATAGAAAAAATGTAGTTCATTCTGAGTGAGCGAAGCGAAAGAAGAATCTTTCCTACCTCGATCTACTTGGAACCATTATATTTCAAATTAAAGAATAATTTATTTAAGAAAGATCCTTCGTCGTCTTTACAGACTCACTCAGGATATATAAATCTATGAACGCATACTCAAAAAAGAAACAAACATTGCGACAGAAAAAAGAAGCAGTACGCAAAGTGCTTGTAAGTACTACATTTAGAAGTGTTTTATGTGTACTTACTATTGTGTTTGGTTTCATGTATGTGTGGCAGACAAACACTGTTTCTACTAAAGGGTATCAAATTACTGATCTCGAAAGACAAGTCCAACAACTTGAATACGAAACACGAAGACTAGAGGTCGACATCGCACAGTACAAATCTATGCATAATTTACAAGAACGTCTCTCAGGAACAAGTCTCGTAGCGGTAACTGACGTTGACTACATGACAATAATGGGTAGTGCTGTTGCAAAACGATAAGTATGTACGAAATTATGAAAGATACGAAAGTGCGAAATTGAATATGATATAGAATGATATATAAAACCCCAGAGTTATGGGTGTTTTTTTATTTTTGTGGTATACTTATTTTGAGTTAAAAGTTCAAAAGTTATAAAGTTCATAAAGTAACTTTGTTTGTATTTTGTTACTTTATAAACTTTCAAACTTTATAAACTTTTATACTGTATGTATGTGGATTCTCGTTGTACAACGAATCACACTTGAATTTATTCTAGACATTATTTATTTCCCTGTCTGGTGGTTTACTGCAGGTGCTCGTCATGCGCTTCTTTTTTGTGTTGGTCTGGTAAAAGAAGCAAACAGTATGATGGCTCCAGGGTTGTGGCTCAAAAATATATTTGTGCCGATGTTTGGACAGTGGGATTTGCAAGGACGCATTGTAAGTTTTTTTATGCGTCTTGGTAATGTTATCGTCCGTAGTATAGGATTATTTTTGTGGATTATTGTCGTTATTTTTATATTCTTTGTGTGGGTGTTATTTCCTACGTTTGTATTATATATGCTGGTTACTTCTTTTTTGTCATTTACATAATGAGATCCTGATATACAGATAATCCAGATTTACAGATACTATATCCGTAAATCTGGATTATCCGGAAATCAGTATAGTATCTATGTTGTTTACCAAAAATGAGAAGCTTAATATTCTAGGGTGTGAGACTTGTAGAAATTCAGGTTATGTTAAGTTTCGTACATGTGCCCAGTGTAAGGGTATGAGTATGGGACAGATGGGTGATGAAGATTTTGTATATTTTGGAGAACCTCTTACTCAATATCATATTACTATCCGAAAAGCACGGCGTATTCTTGATAAGTTTCGCATTGTTGGAGCGGTGATATTTTGGCTTGGCTTTTGGGGATTATTTTTTTGGCCAGTATATGCAAAAGACAGGTGGGATACTATTTTTACCCTAGATTATTGGTTCAATCAGATTGATACTACAAAATCATTTTTTTGGCTTGGTGTTATAGCACTGAGTTATCTCTGGTATCGTATTATAAGAGGGAACGAACCAAAACCAGAGATGGAATACAAAGAAAAAGATTATGAACAATCTAATCCTGAGTCAGATCTTGGGATGCAGGAAGTTGATTGGATGGGTGTAAAGAAAATGTCACACAAAAAGAAAAAAGATTTTTCTCAATTTTTTACTGATGATGCACGACAAGTGCTCGAGCGTGCATACATGCTTGCTCTGGCTCAAAAAAGTCCTGAGGTTACGAACATGCACATATTTCACAGTTTATTATCAGCGTCTCCTATCTCTGGTATTTTTATTCGACTCAAGATCCCTGTAAAGAGACTGCAGGCCAAGATTGCACAAGTGTTTGAACACAGTAAGGAAGAACGTGTTGTACCGGTGTTGTCTGAAGATGTCTCACAAATATTATTTCATGCCTACAGGGCTGCACGTCAGTCTCGCGATAATCACGTGCGTTCTACAGAACTCCTCATCGCCACAGTGAATCAGTCAGAACCAATCCAAGAAGTTCTCTATGATCTAGAAGTGGACGCGCAAAAACTTACCAATGTCGTGGAGTGGGTACGTATTCGTGAAAGACTCTATGAACAATATCATAAATTCCGACGTGCTGCGGCTGGTGTGAGTAAACATGGTATGGATCGTGCTATGACTGCTGTTGCTACACCATTTTTGAATAATTACAGTCAGGACCTTACTATTGCGGCCAAGTTTGGTCGTCTTACTACTTGTGTGGCGCGTGACAAAGAAATTGATGAAATATTTCGTATCGTTGAGGCGGGAAGACAAAATGTGATTCTCGTTGGTAATCATGGTGTTGGTAAGATGGCAATTATCGAAGGTATTGTTCAGCGTATGATTGAAGGAGATATTCCAGCACGTTTGCATGACAGACGTTTTGTTCAAATTTCTACGTCATCACTTCTTGCGGGTACTACTGTTGCAGGTGCACAAGAGCGACTTATAAAAATCATGAATGAGGTTGCACGAGCAAAAAATATTATTTTGTTTATCAACAACCTTCATGATCTTACGGGAATGACTGATTCTCAAGGAGAAGGACTTGATATGTCTGAAGCATTGGCAGAACACCTCGGTAGCGGTCGATTTTTGATGTTTGCGACGACACTTCCTGATGGATATAACAAAAATATTGTGAATACAGAGATCGGCACATTGTTTACCAAGGTTGATGTAAAAGAAATGGACACCAATCAAGCGATTCAGGTGCTGGAATCCAAGGCGGGTGTAGTGGAATATAAACACAAAGTATTTTTTTCATACGATGCTATTGAGCAAGCCGTTGTGTTGGCTTCCAAGTTTTTTTATGATCAAAATTTACCTGAGAGCGCTATCGGACTTATGAGTGAGGTTGCAAGCTTTGTGCGTAGTTCAAAAGGTGAAAATCATTTGGTAGAAGCAGACGATGTGGGCAAGATTGTTAGTGACAAGACAGGTGTGCCAATGACAAGTATTACAGAAAATGAATCTGATAAACTCATGCGTCTGGAAGAAGAAATGCATAAGCGTGTAGTAGGACAAGACATTGCGGTGCAGATGGTTGCCAATGCACTTCGTCGTGCGCGAGCAGATATTCGTTCGCAGAAGCGTCCGATTGCAAACTTCTTATTTCTCGGACCTACTGGTGTAGGTAAGACAGAACTTGCAAAGACGATTGCAAGTGTGTACTTTGGTGGTGAACAGCGCATGATTAGAATTGATATGAGTGAATATCAAGATAAAAGCGGTGTGTATCGACTCATTGGTCAGCCGGGGCAACAAGGTACGGGCATTTTGACTGAAGCAGTACGGCAAAATCCATTTTCTCTTATTCTTCTCGACGAGATGGAAAAAGCAGACCCAGATATCCTGAACTTATTTTTGCAAGTATTTGACGATGGGAGACTGACTGATAGTGTTGGGCGTGTGGTTGATTTTACCAATGCGATTATTATTGCGACGTCAAATGCAGGAACAAGTTACGTGCAAGATCAAATGAATCAAGGTGTGGATATAGAAACAATTCGTGAACATCTGATTCGTGGAGAACTTAAGCAATATTACAGACCGGAATTTTTGAATCGTTTTGACGGTATTGTTCTTTTCAAAGCTCTTACACGAGATGAAATAAAAACAATTGCAGGCCTCATGCTTAAGCGTGTAGCAAAAGATCTTGAGACGAGGGGGGTTGAATTACGTGTAGAAGATGGTGCGCTCGAAGCTCTTGCAGATGTCGGATTTGATCCAGAGTTTGGTGCGCGTCCTATGCGTCGTGCGATTCAGGATCGTGTAGAGAATTATTTGGCAGAACTTGTACTACAAGGTAAGTTAGAACGTCGAGATGTGTTGATTTTGGGAGAGGGGTGTCAGATACGAGTGGAGAGAAATTAGATAAGGAATAGTAAGTAAGGAGTAAGAATTAAAAAACATCTCGACATTATGTCGAGATGTTTTAATTTTAACGTTCCAGCGATATTCATTGGTCATATTCGTTGTAAAAACAAATATGAACACTGTGCAGGCGCTGAAACGGTGGTCGGGAGACCGGTGGGAGAAACGGGGGCGCCCTGTAGGTTCGAAGCTCGCGCTTCGTCGTGGGTCACGCAGTGCTCACGAACGGGGGCATTTCTTCGCCGTGTTCCCGATCGATGAGTTTGTCCATGATCAGCGAGGGGACGCAGACCGAGACAACGAGCCAGGCGATGATCGCGGCGGCCCGATAGGCGAAGTTGTTCGGAATCGCTGTCGCGATGAGCATTCCACCGATGAAGAACAGCAGAACCGTGAGAAGGTAGGACCCGACGAGCGTGTACCATCGTGGCACGATCCGGTACATCGTTCCGGTGTCGTCTTCACCGATCTTGAGCCTCTTCGAGAATTTCATACTCTCCTCCTGAACGTGAGACGTGTCTAGTGTCGGCGCGGCAGAGAGAGCTGGCCGACCAGTTCGTGGGAACGCAGCGTCCCTTTCTTGATTCGGCGCGCGAGACCGAGGAGCTTGCGAAACGCCGGCCGATTGCCGATCTCGAGCATCTGGCGCGCGATCAGCGCAAGTCCCTGCGAAGTCTCACAGGGAAATTCTTCTTCTCGTCCGTCGATCACGAGTGTCATTTCCATGCCTCTTATCCTCCGTGGTTGTGTCATTTCGTATATTAGGTTATTTTATACTTGTTTGTCAATAGAACCACCACATGGTAAAATAGATTAGATTTATATGTATTTTGGATATTTTATTCTTACATTTTCTATTTCGCTTTTTGTAACTTTTTTAGTTGCAGTTGTTATGCGTAGAATTGGTGTAGTAGATAAAGTTAAGCAAAGCGCAAGAAAAATTCACAAACGAACAGTACCGCTTGCCGGCGGTCTTGCTGTTTTTGTAAGCACCTTTTTTGTTATTGGACTTATTTTGATTACTGGTGGATTTTTTGAATATGATATTGTACCGAGAAATTTACTTGGACTTTTTTTAGGGGGACTTATTTTGATGATTGGTGGATTTCTCGATGATAAATATAATTTACGGCCACGTTATCAGATATTATTTCCTGTTGTTGCATCGTTTGCTGTCATTGGGTTTGGGGTTGGACCGCACATCATCACAAGTCCATTTGGTGGGACATTTGATCTTACACAATGGAAAATTAGTATTGATGGGCTTGGTACATGGGTCATTCTTGCTGATATCTTGGTCTTTTTTTGGCTTATGGGTATGATGTTTACTACCAAGTTTTTAGATGGTTTGGATGGGCTCGTGGCAGGTATTACCAGTATTGGTGCATTCATTATATTTTTCTTAGCACTTCAAGATCAGTGGTTTCAGCCTGATGTAGCAATGCTTTCTATTATTTTTGCCGGCGCAATGCTTGGTTTTCTGGTTTGGAATTGGCATCCAGCCAAAATTTTTCTCGGAGAAGGTGGAAGTTTGTTTGCAGGATTTATGCTTGGATCTCTTGCTATTATCTCAGGAGGTAAGATTGCGACCACGTTGCTAGTGGTTGCTATTCCGGTTCTTGATTTGATTCGTGTTATTGTTCGTAGAATTCAAAAAAAGAAACCCGTGTATGTTGGAGACAATGAACATCTTCATTTTCGATTGCTTAAATCAGGGTTCAATCAAAAGCAAGCTGTACTTTTGCTTTATACTATTGCACTTTTATTTGGTGTAAGTGCATTATTTTTACAAAGCAGCCAAAAGTTGATAGCACTTATATTTTTGTTTATACTCATGTTGTTGGTTGGTGCGTGGTTTTCGAAAAAAGATTCTGGTAAGTTTTAACATTAGAATTGTATGTCAGAAAAAATGTCACGTGGTAAAATAATTTTCTTGATAGTTTTTTTTGTTGCAGCTGTATTTTTGTTTATTTTCCAACGAGTTAATTGGCCGCATATGACAGTAGAACTCAAAGATCAAAGACTTAATGTTTTAGTGGCCAAAAATATATACCAGCAGCGCAAAGGGCTTGGCGGGCGTGATAGTCTGGCACCATATGATGGTATGTTATTCCCATATTCTTTACTTGGTAAGCCTACGATGGTTATGCGTGATATGGAGTTTTCAATCGATATCGTGTGGTTTCTGGATGGGGAAGTGGTAGATTTTGCCCCGCAGGTTGCTATTGAACCTGATAGGGAAGAGTATGAATATACGAAGTATTATCCCAGAACAGAGGCAAATTTGGTGCTAGAACTCCCTGGTGGGTGGTCTGATGAATATGATTTGAGAATAGGGGATAAAATACGTATTGTGGAGGAGTAGGCTTGACTTTTCACACTGTCTAGTGTAAACTATTCACGCCTACCCACGTTGCATCTCGGTAGGTGATTTCCCTAAAATTTTATAAAATTATACTAAATACTAATAATATGTTTGCAGTTATTGAAACTGGTGGAAAACAATATCTTATCAAGACAGGTGATACGCTCAAGGTTGAAAAACTTGATGTAGAAGCTGGAAAAGAGGTTGTTTTCGACAAAGTACTCATGCTTGCCAAAGAAGACGGTTCTGATGTGAAAATCGGTAAACCATACCTCGAAGGTGTAAGTATCGCGGCTACCGTTGAAGAGCAAGGTAGAAGCAGAAAGCTTCGTGTAGTGAAGTTTAAGCGTAAAGTACGCTATAAACGTGTAATCGGACATCGTCAAGCCTTTACTAAGGTTAAGGTAAAAGAGGTCAAATAATCAACACAACACAAGACCCGTCTTATAGAGACGGGTTTTTTATTGACAAACATACTATAATAAATTAATCTTAGTCCGTCGATTGGTCCTAGCGGACGTTGGGAGAGGGTTTAGGTTGCCCTCCCAGGGGGTTCCTGATACAGGGTCTGCTTCTCCAGGACAATCGGTCGGCCGGCTTTGGGTGTTGCGTCTAGCCTAAGACACTTCGGTGTCACAGGTGAGCAGACGGATATCCAAAGCCGGTCCTTCTTCTTCTGTGAGAGCACCTTTCTTTTGAGAGGTGTTTTTTTATACACAGATTATATTGACATTTGAGGTGCTTTGAGGTATGCTGATGCGTCAGCTCATTTTGAAACAAACCGTTGGGTCTACCTGTACGTTGCTAAGATTTAGCTTGGGGGCTAAGTCATAAGAGCGCGTACCTGGTGGACTCACGGTTTAGATATATGGAGATGGATCATCATTGGCCTGCGA
>PKTJ01000014.1 GCA_002869205.1 Candidatus Parcubacteria bacterium
AAACACACATTCTTTCTTCCCTAGATACTTCGGCTTAGACCTAAAAATTTCCACATCTATCCAGGCTTTGAAACGCGCCAAAAATTCCCTCCCTTGCCATAACTGGGCATACACATACGTATTTTTATCTGCAATCAATCCTGCTATTTTGATATCAAAATTACCACATGTATACAAAATTCTCGGCAGATGAAATTCTTGAGAAACAGCAACCACATCATATTCATCTAAACCAAAAACATCACGGGCACGGTAACAACTGTCATATGTCCGAAAGCCAGCATAGTCAAGAACAATATCTTCATCAAGAACGCCTTTCTCAATAGCAAATTCTTTCATAGCACTCACTTCATCGTATTCCTCTCTTCCATTATCACCTGTCATAACCAACTTATCCACCCTCTCTTCTTTGTATAACTCGACTCCTGTAAGCACGCGATCCCGAAGCGTGTCTGTCAATCGCCCATCCGGACGAACCCCCGCTCCAAAAATCAATGCGACATCTGAGGTAGGAACATCTGCAACACCTCTATATATATCAGATGCATAGTCATCAAACAATGTTTGAGATCTAAATAATGCCCCAAAAAGAAAAAGTCCAAAAAATAATCCGCCAAAAAATAAATATTTCAAAAAAATTTTCATATCACTATTTTTTCTTATTTTGTAACTTCAATTCTCGTATCTCGTCTCGCAGTATAGCAGCCAACTCAAACTCCAGCCTCTTTGCTGCATCTTTCATTTGAGCTTCTTTGTCTTTTATAATTTCTGACAAAGGACGACCATCTCCTGACAAATCAAGTTTGAGCAACTGCTCTCTGCGTTTTCCACCTTTACTTGTTTTTGCTTTTGATGCAGAAATACCAAACTCTTCAAGAATGTTTCTAATACTTTTTTCAATCGTCTTTGGTGTAATACCATGTTTTTTATTATACGCAAGCTGAATATCACGACGACGCTTGGTCTCATCTATTGCTTTTGTAATAGACTTTGTAATGGTATCAGCATACATAACCACCTGTCCATTCGCATTACGAGCTGCACGACCTATTGTCTGGATAAGACTTGTTTCATTACGAAGAAACCCTTCCTTGTCTGCATCGAGAATAGCCACAAGCGAAACTTCTGGAATATCAAGACCTTCACGAAGTAGGTTTACTCCCACAATTACATCTGTCTCTCCTTTTCGTAATTTTGCAATTACTTCAATTCTCTCAATGGTACTCACGTCACTGTGCAAATATTGAACTTTTATTTTTTGATCTTTAAGATAATCAGTCAAATCTTCTGCCATCTTTTTGGTAAGTGTGGTTACGAGTGTTCGTTCACCTTTTTCAATTCGATCTTTTATTCTCTCAATTACATCCTCCACTTGAGAAGTGTTTTTTCCCTTTCTCTCTGTCACTGGATGCAATATCACTTCCGGGTCCACAAGACCAGTTGGTCGTACAATCTGCTCGACAACTTGGTCACTATGTTCATATTCATAATCTGCAGGCGTGGCTGACAAGAAGAGAGCTTGATCCACACGTGCGTTGAATTCATCAAAGGTAAGTGGACGATTATCTCGTGCACTTGGCAATCGAAATCCGTGCTCTATCAATGTATCTTTGCGAGCCCTATCTCCATTAAACATTCCCCTGATCTGTGGCAATGTAACGTGTGATTCATCAATAATAGTCAGGAATTCTCCTTTACCTCGTTCTTCACTATCTGTCCCCCACTTGAAATAATCCAGTAAGGTAAATGCTGCCTCGCCCTCTTTACGTTTATCAAAATGTCGTGAATAATTTTCTATCCCACTACAATACCCAATATTTTTTATCATTTCCAAATCATATCTGGTTTTGCGCTTGAGTCGTTCATACTCCAACACTTTTCCTGTCTTTTTGAAGTATGCCAAACGTTCCTTCAGTTCTTCTTGAATGGTGCCAAATGCCTCTTCTTTTTCATCTTCAGAAACCACATAATGTTTTGCAGGAAAAAACCATGCATCTTCAATCTCATGCTTCACCTTTCTCGTCACCGGATCCACGAGTTCAATAAGTTCAATATATTTTCCTACTTCAAAACGATAAACCCGCTCTTCATTGACTGGCATAATCTCAAACACTTGCCCACGCATACGAAATTGCCCTCGTTTCAAATCTGCATTTGTCCTCTCAAACTGCATGCGAACAAGCTGTTCCATCATGCTGCGTCGATCTATTTTTTGACCCTTTGTAAGATGTAAGACGATTTTTTCATAATCCAGAGGATTTCCCAAATTATAAATTGCAGAAACTGACGCAACAATAATCACATCTTTGCGTGAAAGTAATGCCTGTGTACACGCATGACGAAGCCGGTCAATCTCTTCGTTTATCTGAGCTTCTTTTTCTATATAGGTGTCACTGCCTGGCATATATGCCTCTGGCTGATAATAGTCATAATATGACACAAAATATTCTACTGCATTATCTGGAAAAAACTCACGAAATTCATTACATAGCTGTGCCGCAAGCGTCTTATTGTGCGCAATCACGAGTGTTGGTTTTTGGACTTGTTCAATAACATTGGCAACGGTAAACGTCTTTCCAGAACCTGTCACACCAAGAAGCGTTTGGTTTCTCATTTTTTTGCTCAAACCAGAAACAAGACCCTTTATCGCATCTGGCTGATCTCCTGCTGGTTTATATTTTGATTTTAATTTAAATTTCATACTAATTATTCACGACTACTCTATTCTCGGGCGTTTCACCATAAATTTCTATCGGCACACCGATATCCATATAGTTATAAAGCAATCCAGCATCTTCTGTACGCATATTTACACACCCATGTGAGTGTGTTCTGATACCAAAATCATTGTGCCAATACGTACCATGAATATAATAACCGCCCGTTCTAAACAACATATTCCACTGCACACCTTCCAAATTATAATCTTCTCCCACATAACTTTTTTCTGGAATCATACTCATAACTTCAAAGTTACCCGCCGGTGTTTCTGTCCACGGATTTCCTGTAGAGACAGGTAAATTCAAAAGCTTCACTTTGTTTACAAAAAAATGAAGGCGTTGTTTTGTTCTATCAACTTCAATCCAACGTTTAAATTTCTTTTTACCATCCTTTTCAGCTGGACTATATCCAAGCATCACTTCATCAAAATCATTTTTACCATCACCGTCTGTATCAGATTTTCCAATATCTGACTTAAACCATATTTCTAACCAATCACCAAGGCCATCACCATCATAATCATGTTGATGCATTTGTACCCCCGGACCTTTGTGTGGTGAATAACCATATTTTACTTCTGTGCCATCCAGATATCCATCTCCATCCGTGTCTGGATTATTAATATCAGTATAATACAAACGCTCATCCTCATCACTCAGTCCGTCATTATCTGTATCAACTGCAAAAACAAAAGTGGGTACAAAAAATAACACTAAAGCAAAAAAGTATACTGTATTTCTTAATTTCGTATTATTCGTATATTCGTACATAATTATATTTCCACTATTTCACCAAACTTAGGAATATATGCGTCAATATTGTATTGACCTTTGATTTTGTCTGCAAGCGTAGTTGCTGCATCTGGCTCACCATGTACACAATATACTTTCTGAAGATGCTTCTTTCCTGTTCCTACCCATTTGAGTAATTTGTTTTGATCTCCATGGGCCGAAAGAGCACCGATTGCTTTTACCGTACAATGAACATCTATCTCATCTCGCATTACCTTTACATGTTTTGCCCCCTCATACAATTTACGACCAAGCGTACCCTTTGCTTGATATCCTACGATAATAAGAGTGGAATTAGGATCAGACAGATAACGAATTGCGTGATGTAAAATTCGCCCACCATTCATCATACCTGCACCCGCAATAATCATCTTTGGACCAGGTGTGTGATTTATTTTTTGAGACTCTCGCTTGGAATATGTCATTGAAAGCTGAGGAAAATCAAGAAAATCATCCCCTGCCCCGTGCAATTCAGCTGCTTCAGCGTCGTAATATTCTGGATATTTTTTGTAGACCTTTGTCGCATTAATCGCGAGAGGACTATCTACAAAAATAGGAATATCAGGAAGTGTTTCATCATATTCACTAAGTTTATTGAGTTCATACAAAAATTCCTGTGTTCTTTCAAGAGAAAAAGCAGGTATCATAATTGCACCACCTTTTTCTACGCCCTCTTTAATCAGCTTCAGAATAATTTCTCGGCGCGTGTCCACACTTTCATGTACACGATTACCATACGTTGACTCGCACAAAAGTACATCCACATCATCACTCATGCTTTGGGTATCCTTGAGGATTGGAACACCTTCATTACCAATATCACCAGAAAAACAAATTTTCTTTCCCTCTGCAGACACCTCAATAAATGCTGCACCAAAAATATGACCTGCTTCTTTAAAAATTGCAGTAGCTCCCTCTCCCAAATCTACATCCTCATTATAATCAACCCCTTTACAATATGATTTTGCCACAGCAATATCTTGTTCACTAAATAAAATAGGATAACCAAACTTGCGATTATTATATTCCATAATATGAAAAGCATCTGCCCATATCAATGGTGCCAATTCAGACGTCCCTTTTGTCATGTATATTTTCCCTTGGAAACCATCTTTGATAAGCTTGGGAATCCTACCTACATGATCGAGATGCGCATGTGTTACGAGGAGAACATCCACCTCTTTTGGGTCAAATGGGAAATAATCATGATTTTTTCCTTCATTAAAATCTGACCCCTGGAACATGCCGCAATCGACGAGAATCTTCTTTTTACCTGTATCCAGCAGATGACAAGAGCCTGTGACTTCTCCATCTGCACCACAAAATTGTATATGCATAATATATGTATTTTAAACTGTTGTAGTATCTTAACATAATTAGACAAACTGCCCAAATGAGAGCTATGTACAAAACAACTTAATTTTGCTATACTCCACACAATATTATGCGCCAAGAAATAGATAAAATAGTAATAAAAGAGCCGCCAATTGAGGAACTCAACAAAAAGAGATCCTGCGCCAAAAGAACCTGTGTCACTGGATGCGGTTGCTTTGCTATTTTATTTATCATTTCACTCCTCCTTTTGAGATTTGCGATTGGTCCACGAACCAAAGAAATCAAGGATATGCCACAAGAATTTACTAGTGTCATACCTGTCTATGACGATAGCAATGTAGAGCGCATCACACAAACATCAGGCAAAGAACGCAGCAAGCGTGTAGAACTGGCGGCATATCTACCAAAGCTTATCCTTTCTCCGTTTGTTGTATATTTTGACAAAGACTTCAAATACATCCCTCAGACAACGGCTGATAAAGATATGACAAATTGGGAAAAGTTTATTGCATTCATGACAAACCCAATTACTGACCAAAGAGATGTATTTGAAATTGAATGGCTTGATTTGTCTGCAGACCAAGATTTTGTTCTCGAATATTACGAGACAGAGCTTGAAAAAAATAATTTTGAAATTAGTGTATACAGCAAAAACAAAAATGTTATTCAATTTACTTTTACAAAAGAAGATATCGACGGTGTACTCTACACCATGGATGATCCAAGTACACCGAAAAATGATTACGTATCTCTCAAAATAAATATACCAATAGAATAAAACAAGTAAGAATTAAGGAATAAGCAGTAAGTGAAAAGCATATCATTATGCCACGTACTACTTACTACTTACTACTTACTTCCTAATCCTTTTTATTATGTCTGTCAAAGAAATCAAACAGGGTGATCTCACCTGGATAAATATTAGCAAGGTCAATGAGGAATCAATTGAATACTTAAAGAAAAACTTTAAGTTTCACCACCTTGATCTTGAAGATATTCAAAGTGAGAGTCAAAATCCAAAACTCGATGCGTACAAAACGTATTTGTTTCTTGTTCTCCATTTTCCACAATGGAAATCTTCGAGTAAAAAAATCATACCACACGAAGTAGACATGTTTGTTGGAGACAACTATGTTATTACTATCCAACATGGAAAGAATAAGGAAATAAAGAATTTCTTTTACCGCTGCATGAATAATAGAAAAATTAAGACAGAGTGGATGAGCAAAAGTTCTGGATACTTACTCTATAAATTATTGGAATCTTTGTACGGACAAACACGACCAACACTCAGCAATATCGGTAAACAAATTTCTGGTATTGAAAATGAAATATTTGCAGGTGAACAAGATCTACATGCGATTAGACAGCTTGCACTTCACAGACGAAACGTCTTGAGTTTCCGTAGAATACTCGATCCACAAAGATACCTTGTCTCAACACTTTCACACACAAGAAAAACATTTATGGATGAAAGTATGAGTATTTACTTTGACGATGTAAAAGATTATCTCAACAAACTCTGGGTGATTGCTGACTCATACAAAGAAACTATCGAGGGATTGCATCTCACCGTAGAGTCTCTCATTAACCAAAAGACAAACAAGGTTATTGGCGCACTCACCGTCATGTCTGCTGCACTCCTACCACTTACATTGCTTTCGGGAATCTACGGTATGAATATCATGGGACTCCCCTATGCCCAAGATCCAAAATTTGTCTGGGCTTTATTTGGCGGACTTGCCGTATTCATATTATTAGTGATTTTCATAATGAAGAAAAAGAAATGGCTTTAAACTAACACAAACCACAAAACAAGAACCATGGAACATTTGATAAATCGTACAGTTAATATGTTCTATGATCCATGATCCTTATCCCATGATCAAACGATTTCTCAATAGACAATCTCACACCATCACCGGCGCAGCAATAATAATAGGTGCTGCGTCTTTTGTAAGTAGAATCATCGGCATGCTGCGTGATAGACTTTTTGCACACCATTTTGGTGCAGGTGATGTAATGGATGCATACTATGCTGCGTTCAAGATTCCTGATCTCGTTTACAATCTTCTGATTGTTGGTGCACTTTCTGCCGGTTTTATACCTGTTTTTGTGGAATTACTTACCAAGGACAAAAAACAAGCATGGCGTGTCACCAATGCAGTTATAAATATATTAGGAATTCTTCTTGTTATCGTATGTGGTATTTTTGTCATTTTTACACCTGGCCTCATGCGCTTACTCGTTCCAGGTTTTGAAGGAGAAAAATTTGAAATGACTGTCACGCTCACACGTATTATGTTTCTCAGCCCAATCCTACTTGGTATTAGTAGTGTGATAAGTGGCGTACTACAAAGTTTCCGAGCATTTCTCGTCTACTCTCTCACACCCATCATGTACAACCTTGGTATTATCATCGGTATCACGATCCTTGTTCCCATGTTTGGTATAAGAGGTCTTGCATACGGAGTAATACTTGGTGCACTCCTTCACCTCATCATTCAAGTCCCCTCACTCATACAAAATGGATTTCGCTACCAGGCTCTGTTTCTCTGGAAAGATAAATACGTGAGAAAGATTGGAGCACTCATGATCCCTCGAACGCTTGGTATGGCAACCAGACAAATAAATTTTCTGGTGATTACTATCATCGCGTCAACACTTGCGTCTGGTAGCATTGCTATATTTAGTTTTGCAGACAACTTGCAATCAGTCCCATCAGGGATAGTTGGTGTATCATTTGGCATTGCAATATTTCCTACACTTGCACGACTTGCAGCACATGGCAATCACAAAAAAATGAGCAAACGTATCGCAGACACAACAAGACAAATTTTGTTTCTCATCATTCCTCTTACTATCATCTTCCTCCTCTTGCGTGCACAAATCGTCCGTGTTGTTTTGGGAACAGGTGAATTTGATTGGAACGCTACAGTACTTGTAGCAAATGCACTCGCCTTCTTCTCCATATCTCTATTTGCACAAAGCCTCATACCACTACTCGCACGTAGCTTCTATGCACTCCAAGATACATGGACACCACTCGTTATTGGCCTCATTTCAGCTGGCGCAAACATTGGTGCTGCTATATATCTATCAGGAATATATGGAATTACCGGACTCGTGGCAGGATATTCATTTAGCATGGTTTTACAAATGGCACTCCTATGGATTCTCTTGCATTTCAAACTAGGATATCTACATGAAAAAAAGATTATTATCACACTACTCAAAATATCAATTGCCGCCTTTTTTATGGCACTCAGTATCCAACTTCTCAAGTATCCAATAGCTCAGATCGTTGATATGCAAAAATTCTGGGGCATCTTGATACAAGGCGCTCTTTCTGGTACAATTGGTCTCCTGGTATACGGCTTTATCTGTAACCAGCTCAAACTAAGAGAAATGAGACTATTTCAGGAAAGTTTGAAGAAAAGATGGCTTAAATTACGTAATGTTCCCGGCGAAGTACATGACGCCGACCGCGTATGAAACATATAAAAAACTTCTGTATTATCGCACATATTGATCATGGAAAATCCACACTAGCGGATCGATTTTTGGAATTAACAGAAACAGTAGAAAAGAGAAAGATGTCCACACAAGTACTCGACACCATGGAGCTCGAACAAGAGCGCGGTATTACGATCAAACTACAACCCGTACGAATGAAATATAAAGACCATGTACTTAATCTCATCGATACTCCTGGGCATGTAGACTTTACCTACGAAGTTTCTCGGTCACTTGCTGCAGTAGAAGGTGCTATTCTTCTTGTCGACGCAACACAAGGTGTGCAGGCTCAAACAATTGGTAACCTCTATCTCGCACTTGATCAAGATTTGAAAATTATTCCTGTACTTAATAAAATTGACTTACCAAATGCAGATGTAGAAAAAGTAAGTGCTGAAATTATCCACCTCATCGGATGTAAAAAAGAAGATATTTTGAGTTGTTCAGCAAAAACAGGAGAAGGTGTAAAAGAAGTATTAGAGCGTGTAATAGAAGAAGTGCCTTCACCACAAAATGAAGGGGAAAAAACACAGGCACTTATTTTTGACTCATTTTACGACGACTATCGAGGTGTGGTTGCGTCAATTCGTATGATCAGTGGTGCAATCACAAAAGGAGATCGTGTCCAACTGATGGGATCCAAAACAACTGCAGAAGTACTCGACATAGGTCACTACACACCACAGCTCGTATCAGATGGAAAACTTGAAGATGGTCAGGTTGGCTACATAGTAACAGGGCTCAAAGAGCTCGGCGATGTACGTGTTGGTGACACGATTACCATGGAAAAAGATCCTGCATCGCAGGCACTTCCTGGATACAAAGAAGTCAAACCAATGGTGTTTGCAGGAATCTTTCCACAAGAAGGTGATGATTACAATGCCTTGCGTGACGCAATGGATAAACTGAAGCTCAACGATTCCGCATTATTTTATGAACCAGAACATTCTCAAGCGCTTGGGTTTGGTTTTCGATGTGGTTTTCTTGGGATGCTACATCTCGAAATTTTTCAAGAACGTTTACGACGTGAATTTGGACTTCATATCATTGCCACGGTTCCAAGTGTTGCATATCACATATTTCAAACCAATGGAAAAGAACTTACCGTAAAAAGTCCACAAGATTTACCCGAAGTCCAACAAATTGAACATATTGAAGAACCATGGATGACGGTAGACATTATTACACCAGAAGAATATATTGGAAATATCATGGGTCTAATTTCTGAACGAAAAGGTATCTATATAACCACAGAATACTTGAGTTCTGGCTCAGGTCAACGAGCAATGCTTCATTATGAAATACCACTCGCCTCTCTCATTACTGATTTTTATGATAAATTAAAGACAGTGACAAGCGGTTATGCATCTATGAATTATGAATTCAAAGATTACCGAAAAACTGATGTGGTAAAACTTGATATACTTATTGCAGAAGATCCCGTGGAAGCACTCGCTACACTTGTCTGGCGTGATGAGGCATTTAGAATTGGTAAGAAGATTGTAAACTCTCTCAAAGACACTCTTCCAAAACAACAATTTGTCATCAAAATCCAAGCATGTATTGGCGGTAAAGTAATCGCTGGTGAACGTCTATCAGCACTTCGTAAAGATGTGACTGCTGGTCTCTACGGTGGTGATGTTACACGTAAACGAAAACTTCTCGAAAAACAGAAGAAAGGAAAGAAGAATATGATGTCTATGGGTAAAGGAAAAGTAAATATTC
>PKTJ01000057.1 GCA_002869205.1 Candidatus Parcubacteria bacterium
AGAACTGAAAAAGAAAATCTGGGAAGCAGTAGAACGCGTCGAAGCACCTGACGAAGAAGAAGGTAAAAAAGGTGAAAAGCAGAGTGTAGAAAAATAAGATTCACGAAACACGATCCATGGAACATGGAACAAAAAAACAAAACCGTCCATATTAAATATGGACGGTTTTTATTTTGTGGTACATTTATGTTGTGTGTTCCATGAGTTATGGTTCGTGCCTAGTATACCTTCTCCACCTCAACCCCCGTATAATAATACTTGATAATATCTTTCCAATCAGTCTTCTCCTCATCTGCCATATATGCTGCATCTCGTGCACTCATACCAACTCCATGACCAAACATACCCTTGCCATCGCGAGCATCGTATCTTGCAGGCACTGAAACCAACCATGGCTTAGCGCTTCCGCCCCACACCTGTGTCCAGCTTCGTGTACGCCCATCACTATTTCCAAAATATGGTGTGATTACTATATCACTTTGAGTAGACACATCTTGATCAGTATCATACGTAATCATATAACCCTCTGTCGCCTGCTGTGCTTCTTTTACACGAGGCATGAGTGTTTCACTTTCATATCCAAGATATAGCTGATCTCCTGTATGTGCCACCACATCAAAGTTACGTGCATCATGTTTGGTACTATTTTGTTGTATATAATATGCATAGGTACGTGCAGCAGTGAGAATTGCTTTTATATATTCAATAGGCGCACCATTAGATGTTTCTGCAATACCTGCTACATAATCTTCAAAACCTAGTTCATTTATGACATAAAGCAAGCCACCATCTTGTGTTTGGCGATATTCCATGATACCTCTGTATGTATTAAAATTACGCGGACCTTTCCATGAAACTTTTCGATCATAGTTGGTCAGTGTAAACACCGCACGTTTATGATTTTCTGGAACCATTCGAATATATTTCGTGGTCATGAAATTAAACGAGTCACTTTGGTACTGGTATGATCCACCTGCAAAAAACATCATAGCAAATTCGCCTTTTTTCAAAACACCCTTTCGTGTATCACCAGCATAAATGATATAGTCATCATCATTTGAAATAAATTCAACACCCTCTTCTGGATCTCTCCACACACCCACCCGAATTGTCGGTTCGCTATCTAAACGAGGTTTTTCAACCTTTATTTCGCTAGATGGTGTTTGAGGTTGCATATGTGAAGGCGCATCTTGAGTGACGGTAACGGGAATATGCAATACAGTTTCTTCTAAACTCTCGTTTGCTACTTGAAGTTTTACCGTCAACGTATAGTCACCTTGTTTGTGTGGCATTTTAACATAAAATTTTTCACGCGCTGCCTTCCATTGAGGAACTTGTGTATCACTTGTTGCAATTACAGAATCATTTTCCCAGCTGTCATCAACAAAACTCACACCACCGCCTGAAGATGAGAGCGACGCATCGTCAGTAACAAATGAATATCCATTCCACACCGCATCTCCTATATTTTGATAGCCAATGACAAGTTTAATTCTCTCTCCTCCTGCTGCTAAAATTTCTTTTTTGTTTTGCATGAATTTTTTTGCTTGGTATAGGCTGGAGGAATTATCTGCTACAGCGTCTGGTACGGACAGATCCAGATCTGTCCCTTCAATTTTTTCTACAATCGTTTCTTTTTCCGATACAACCGTCTTTTCAGTCACATCAATCTCTACATAAAAATATCCACCTTTAACCCAAGACCAGCCATCTGCCGCAAGCCAAAATTCTTCTTTGTAATGCCCTGCTTTCTCAGGTGCCTTGAGTTGTAAGACGAGCTCGCCTGTTTCGCCAGGCCTCACAACACCGCCGATCTTGGCAGTCTGTCGATACTCAAGCCAATTAGAAGCTTGAAATTCTGACGCTCGATAACGCTCGTTCATGGTATATGCTGAGACAAAATTATTACTAGCACTGTCCCATGTCTTTGTCCCAATGTTCTTAAAGGTAAACACAACAGAGACAGTGTCCCCTGCCTCGATTTTTACCGGATCACCAATTGATTGACTAATATATTTTGCATGGAAACCTTCGTCACGTATTTTTGCATAATCTGGAGCAGCTGACACAAAACCAATGGATATTAAAAATCCTGCTACAGCAAGTAGCGAACTGAAAACTAATGTTGATTTTTTAAACATATTTTAATATTATTATGCCGCTAGTATATCATATTTTATATACCCACACAAAACACCAGATCATTGAGATTTTTGGCTAAAAATGGTAGGCTATAAACATATTATCCACGTTTTTTATGACCACAACTCGAAAAATTGCACACAACACAATCGCCCAAATGATTGGTAAGGTTATCTCTACCCTACTTGGTCTTGTTGCGGTTGCCATGCTCACACGATATCTTGGGGCCGAGCAGTTTGGTTGGTATATCACTACGATTACTTTTCTTTTGTTTGTGGGTATATTGACCGACTTTGGTATGACGCCGGTTACGGCTTCGATGATTGGAGAAAAAAAATATGACGAAACAAAACTGTTTAAAAATTTATTTGCCTTTAGACTTGTCACTTCTGTATTCTTTTTAGGTATAGCACCACTTATCGCGCTCCTCTTCCCCTATCCAGTAGAAGTTAAAATTGCGATTGGATTTAGTACCATTTCTTTTCTCGGCATCGCACTCAATCAAGTTCTTGTTGGTTTCTACCAAACAAAACTAACAATGTATATCCAAGCAATCGGTGAAGTGGTTGGACGAATTGTACTCGTCGGTGGTCTATGGCTTTTTATCCAAAAAGGATCATCCTTTCTTCCACTCATGGGTGTGGTAGCAGCAGCGAGTGTTTCATATACATTAGTAATGCTCATTTGGGCATGGAAAAAATATGAAATTGGATTTGCATTTGATAAAGCGATTTGGAAAGCAATTATCACCAAAATGTGGCCGATTGCGATTTCTATTATTTTCAATGTGGTATATCTCAAAGGTGACACATTACTCCTCACACTCTTTCGCGAACAAACAGAAGTTGGTATTTATGGTGCTGCATATAGGGTGATTGATATTATGGCACAAACTGCCATGATGCTCATGGGTGTCATGCTTCCACTCCTTGCATATTCGTGGTCAAAAAAATTAAAACAAGAATTCAGACATCGATACCAATTGTCATTTGATTCAATGATGCTTCTCGCCGTACCCATGACTATTGGTACGATTGTACTCGCAAACAAACTCATGGGATTTGTGGCAGGTGCTGAATTTATTTCATCTGGTAGGCCTCTACAGATTCTTGCACTTGCAGTATTTGGCGTATTTGTCGGCGGCGTGTTTGGTCATGTGGCAGTCGCCATTGATAAACAAAAACAAACCATGTGGATTTATATTTCAAATGCGTTTGTCACGCTTGTGGGATACCTTATCTTTATTCCACTGTACGGCATGTACGGTGCCGCGTGGATGACGGTCTTCTCTGAGATGTATGCGGGGATATTACTATTCTTCGTTATCAGGTATTACGTAAAAGAAAACTTGAGTTTTAAAACATTTGGAAAGATAATAACATCGGGAATTTTCATGGGGGCCGCGCTCTATTTACTCCAAGACCTACATGTACTTTTGCTCATCCTTATAGGTATTGTGGTTTATGGACTTGCAATCCTCGGTACGGGCGCTATTTCCAAAAAAACAGTAAAAGAAGTTTTAACATTAAAACCTTAGTATGATGTGGCTAATTGCACTTTATCTTTTCTTGTTTACTGTAATTCTCTGGCACCGTTTTCATTACGGTATTTTTTTATTCTTATTACTTTTACCTACCTATTTAATTAGATTTTCCATTGGCCCGCTCCCCACCACACTACTTGAGACAATGCTCTGGATAATTTTGATAATTTGGATTTTTAAATATAATAAAAAAATAGTATTATCTCTTAAGTCTTACATCTTGAGCCACAAAAATCTTTTTATAGCCGCCACCCTATTCTTGCTCGCCGCAACTATTTCAATTTTTACCGCTATTGATCTCAAATCTGCAGCGGGAGAATGGAAGGCATTTTATATAGAACCATTTCTTTTCTTTCTTATACTCATAACAACAGTTAAAAAAGAAAAGATTGTGTCACACATACTAACTCCACTTATCCTTTGTGGGCTCGTCACAAGCATTCTCTCAATTTACCAACATTTTACCGGGTGGATGGTACCATGGGACTTCTGGGAAAACAGAGATACGTTTAGGATCACCGGATGGTATGGTTATCCAAATGCTGTAGGTTTGTTTCTCGCTCCGGTTGTTCCACTCGCTCTTTATTCACTTATAGAAAATATCAAAAAAATAAGGCAAAAAAAGAAAGCCTGTGCCTTACCTCATGTATTATTTCTCTTGACTGCACCACTTGCAATATTCTTTGCAAAAAGCACAGGTGGACTTATTGGTATGGCTGCAGGAATAGGTATTCTTTTACTTCTTTACAAAAAAACTCGCTGGCCTATTTTGGTTCTTGGAATTATAAGTTTCATACTCCTTCTCATTACCCCAAACACAAATTCCATAAAACAAGAATTACTCATGCAAGATCGCTCTGGTCAAATCCGAGTTGCTATGTGGGGAGAAGCAACCGCACTACTATCTGACAGACCTATCCTTGGAGCCGGCCTGCGTTCGTACGCACAAAGAATTGCTCCCTACCACACAACAGTAAATGGTGAAGGTATAGAAATCTTTCATCTCCCCCATAATTTATTTTTGGCATTGTGGGTGAACACAGGAATACTTGGTCTATTTAGTTTTCTATGGATGATCATTGTTATGATACGTATATTTCTTTTTTCATTATATAAAAAAAGTTCTTCTAAATTAAATTATTTTATTATTTCAAGTCTTATAATTATTTTAGTTACAGGACTCGTTGACTCACCTTATTTCAAAAACGATCTATCAATTTTCTTCTGGTTATTACCAGCATTGCTACTTTTGTCTCTAGAAAATAAAAAATAACTCGCCTAGAGTTATCAAAATATCCTTGTTTCAAGGATCAGGGGCGAGGCGCGCAGCATAGCCGCGCGCCTCGCCCCGTCTCCACAGCGCGGCTCTCCAGGTCGCGCTTAGGACGCCGTAAGCGCCTCGGGGTTCAAGCCCTCGAGCTCCGGCAGGACGAAGATGCCGTCCTTGCGCACGAGGACGCCGTCGAACCAGATCTCGCCGCCGCCGTAGGCGGGCGTCTGGATCTGGACCTGGTCCCAGTGCATCTTGGACTCGTTCCCGTTGTCCGCGTTCTCGTACGCCTGACCCGGCGTGAGGTGGAAGGAGCCGCGGATCTTCTCGTCGAACAAGATGTCCTTCATGGGATCGGTGATGCAGGGGTTGACGGCGATGGCGAATTCGCCGAACTCACGCGCACCCTCGTCCACATCGTGGAGCTGGTTGAGGTGCGCCTCGTCGCCGCCGGCGCACGTCGCCTTCACGATCTTGCCGTTCTTGACCACGTAGCAGACGCCCGTGAAGAGCTCCCCGTCGTTCATGGACGGGACGTTGTACGTGATCGTGCCGTTCATGGAGCCAGAGACCGGGGCGGTGTAGACCTCGCCGTCGGGGACGTTCTTCTCGCCGTCGCACTTGATCGCCGGGATCCCCTTGATCGAGAACGAAATGTCCGTCCCCGGACCGACGATGCGGACCTTGTCGGTTCGATCCATGAGCGCGACGAGCGGGTCCATGGCCTTGGACATGCGCTCGTAGTTGGTGAGACAGGCGTTGAAGTAGAAGTCCGAGAACGGCTCCTGAGCCATACCGGCGCCGTCGGCCATCGAGTTGTTGGGGTAGCGCACCACGCACCACCGCGTGTTGTTAACACGCTCCTCGATGTGGACCGGCTTCCAGAAGTGGGTCTGCCACATCGCGCGCTTGTCGTCGGGAACATCCGACAACGGGAAGGCGTGGTTGTCGCCGCGCACGCTGATGAACGCATCCGCCTGCTTCATGATTCCGAGATGGAACGCAGCGAACGTACGGATCTGCGCCTCGTCCATGTTCAGGAGCATCCGCCGCATGAACTCGCCGGAGAAGTCGAACATCACGGGCATGCCGCCGAGCTCGCTCACGATGCTCACGAGCTCGAGCGTGAGCTCTCGCGAGAGGTCACCCTTCGACTCGATGTAGACCAGCTCCCCTCGTCGGACCTTCACCGCTCTGGTTAGAAGATAGCGCGCCAGCTTCTCGACTCGTGGATCCTTCATGATCCTTCCCTCCTAATTGTTGTCTACCTATTTAATACCAAACCACACAAACTGCGGTAGACGTGCAGTATCGCATGGCACTTTTGCAAGATAAACACAGATTAACAACAAAATAAGCATCTTGTCAATGCTTGGAGCATGTAAAATGATATGTTATAGTACTTGTATAAATCTATTTTATATATGACAAAAAACTGGAAAACAGCAAAAATTAAACGCCTGGCAAAAGCCTTGTCCTCTGTTACCAATGAAAAAGACATGGTTTCATTTATGCGTGATTTATGTACGCTCGAAGAAATGACTGAAATGGCAAATAGATGGGAAGCGGTGCAGATGATTGAAGAAGGAAAGCCTTATCGTGAGATTGCCGGCAAAACAGGGATGAGTACTACGACAGTTACCCGGATCGCGCACTGGCTCAAACATGGTGAAGGTGGCTATCAAAAAGCTCTCAAACAAAAGAAAAAATAATCGTCTCTATGGGACGTTTTTTTGTATGACACTCTAGAGCAGAGTGGTTATCCACAGACATATTTGACAAGATACAGAATATGTATTAATGTATTAATACATTGTAACACTATGAAACAAATAAAATTCTACAATTCAACTCATCATACACCTGACCTCGAGTAACCTACGTCGAGTAGCTTTGCTTTGAGGTCACCCAATCGCTGAAAGGCGATTTTTTGTTTATGCAAAGGTGCTTTGGTGAAACAAGTGATCATAGCCGGATGTGAACCGGAAGTTGCAGGGGCGGATCCTGTGGGCGCCGCTAATAACACTACATATGAAACTAATATCAAGTAACAAACAATTGAAATCCCCTCTCGTATGGCTTGAGATTGATGCTGAAAAAGTGGAAAGTAATATCAAATCTATACGCAATCTTGTTTTGGATAAAAAAATTATGGCTGTAGTAAAGGCAAATGCATATGGAGTAGGAGCTGTTGAAATAGCAAAAGTTATTGAGAGCTATGTCGATTCCTTTGGAGTTGTAGGTATAGCAGAAGGTAAAAAACTACGTAATGCTGGGATCAAAAAACCAATTATTAATCTTGGTATATATAATCCAGATGATGCAGATGAATTAACCAAAAATAATATCACCCCAACATTATTCACTGAAACAAATCTCAAAAATTATGAAGTAAAAATAAAAAATAAACAAAATATTTGGATCAAAGTTGATACAGGTCTCGGCCGTCTTGGTGTACCTTATAAAAATGCATTAGATTTTATAAAAACATGTTCTGAGTCAAAACAGATAAATATATCAGGTATATATAGTTCCCTTACAGAAGATGCATCTTTTGACGAAATACAGTTAAATCGATTTATAAATATTAAAAAACAATATGAAAAAAAATATACAAAAAAACTTATCTGGAGTATCTCCTCAAGCGCAGCAACATTCATTTCAAAAAAATATTATTTAGATATGGTCCGTATCGGTATCCCTCTAGCTGGGTTTTACCCATCAAAAGAAGCAAAAGAAGCTACAGATGTTCAGCTTAAGCCAGCAGTGAGTTACAAAACACGTGTTGCATGTATAAAAGAATTAGAAAAAGATGAAAGTATCTTTTATCGCAAAACATTTGTGGCTAAACAAAAAACAAGAATAGCCATTTTATTACCTGGTTATTCATACGGACTAGATCCACGACTAGCGAATAGAAATCAAGTGCTCATACAAGGCAAAAAATATCCTTTAATCGGAGGAATATCAGCGACAAATTGTTTTGTAGACATATGGATGAATAAAAAAATTGATGTAGGAGATGAGGTAGTGATATTTGGACAGCAAAATAATTTAGAAATAAAACTAGATGAGCTATGTGACACGCTAAGTCAAAACGTATATGAAATCCTCAGCAGAATCCCAGAAAAAGTAACAAAAATCTACAAACCGTCTTAAACTCCTTGTAGTTTTTCTAAGGAAAATTACAAGGAGTTCAGGACAGTCCTGGACTCGGTCGCGGTGGACCCACCCCGCAGCTCTTTCAAGGAGGCTGGCCATGAAGGTCAAGGTCAACGGCAAGTGCCGCACGCACTGCCACGTGCACTGCCACGTGCACACCCGCTAGCAGAACGCTGGCGATGGCAACGACGATGTGCGTCGATAGGGGTTTCGTGGAACCCTTGGTCTAGACGTGCACAAGCGCTCGACACAACACCGGATCCCCAGGGCGCCACGACGTCCTGGGGATCATTCACAACACAACGAAAGGAAATCCCCCATGAATACTTACATGGAGATGATAAGGCGCGAACTCAATCGGGCGCGTGAAATCCCGATTACATACGTCAACCACGCCGGAAGCACAATCGCACTGTTTCGCGCTGACTTATACGATGCAGGTGTGAAACACGCTATCGGACGATGCCTCGTCGCGCATGCGATCGACACCAGACAGATCAATGAAACGACGACCGGTGTCATCGTACACGGGGCCGGCAATACGGTACTTGCTGTAAAGGCCGGTATCGACGAACTCGGATTGGACATCGAAGTGATCGCGGTAACCTACCGCGAAACAAGTGGGCACATCATCGAACGACTCAAACAACAAGATATCAAGGTCGTCAATGAATCACCACGGATTGATGGCAGAGGTGGTCGACTCGATACAGTCGAACAACTCTGCAAAACAAACCTAGGATACGTGCCGCTTGAGCAACACGAAACCGAAATTATCGTTGATACCCAACGCAAAACGTTCGGCGCCCGGATCGCTCAAGAGGTAACGCCAACACACTTCGTAGCCGGTGTTGGAACCGGTGGAACACTCTTCGGGATCGGCCAAGCACTGTGCGACGTAAACCCGAGGACAAAGATCATCGCGATCGAAGGTGTGGGATCAACACTCACTCTCTGGCACGCGTACCTTGGCGCACAAAACCAAGACTTTGATGGTCAAAAGCGTGTGATCGAAAAAGCACTCGAGAAATACCACGTCGCAGGAATGCTGACCAATCTCGAATGTTTCCCTAATAACACGCCTGAAGAATGGTTTGACATCGATCTCGACTTTCCAGATGACATAAAAGGAACGGTCGGTATCGAAGGTCTGGGAGTTGGTGACCCAACCCAACTGATCATGAACCATGTATCAATGATCGACACATGCAAGATCATCACCGATAAACAGACACATGAAGGTGTGGACATGCTCGCAAGACATGGAATCAATGGATTCGAGTCAGCGGGTGCAAACTTCTACGCTGCTATACAGCTCGCAGAAAAGCTTAGGCAGCAAGATCGATCAGGATTCATCACCACCATAGTAACCGCCAAAGGCAAGAGCTAGTCAGGAGGGAACACATCGACACAACTCGGGGCTGCGACCATGTCGCAGGAGGAGGGAGGGACAGCACTAGCTGTCCTGCGCTCCAAGTAGTGTCTTACTTCTTGGAGCCAATCCTTCTTTTGTGTTAAACATATTTAATACAGAAAAAAACAGTAGAGACGCG
>PKTJ01000022.1 GCA_002869205.1 Candidatus Parcubacteria bacterium
AGATTGCCGTCGAACTCGGCATCTCACCGGGCACGGTCCGGATTCACGTGAGCAACATCCTCGCCAAACTCGGCGTGGATTATTCTCTTGTCCGATCAAAAGAAGACCTCTCTCACCTCACTCACCTCATCATCCCCGGCGGTGAATCTACTACTATGGAAAAGCTATTACGCGCATACGATATGTGGAATATATTGAGTGAAAAGTTAAAAAGTAAAAAGTTAAAAAGTTTTGGTACATGTGCTGGTTCAATTTTGCTGTCTAAATTTGGGATGAAAATTGAAGTAGAACGAAATGGATATGGCTCGCAGCTTCATTCTTTTTTCGCCGATCTAGAATCAAAACAATTTCCAAATCTAAAAGGCATATTCATCCGTGCACCAAAATTTACTGCACATGGTAACAATGTTACAGTATTAGCAACACACAATGATGAGCCAGTACTTCTTGAAGAAGATAACATGTTGGTGGCAAGTTTTCATCCAGAACTTTCGGGTGAAATGAGAGTTCATGAATGGTTTTTGAAATGAAAATTTCACAAAACAAAAAACTCCCTACTCAGGGAGTTTTTTAATTTCCTTTAGTCTCTATTTCTCACTCTTCTCTTCCTTGTCCACTGTAGCTTCAGCGGAGGTGGATTCTTCAACCTCAACACCTTCTTTCCCAATCCCATGTACACCTGTACCAGCTGGGA
This sequence comes from Candidatus Parcubacteria bacterium, assembly GCA_002869205.1. Taxonomy (GTDB): domain Bacteria; phylum Patescibacteriota; class Patescibacteriia; order Magasanikbacterales; family UBA922; genus BM521. Next base: position 695 of record PKTJ01000022.1, read on the forward strand.
TAAGACGACCGATAATAACATTTTCTTTGAGTCCTTCGAGGTAATCGACGCGACCAGTGATAGCAGCGTTTACAAGCACACGATATGTTTCTTGGAAACTTGCTGCTGACAAGAAACTCTGAGTAGTAAGAGAAACCTTACTAATACCCATAAGCATTTGTCGTGCTTTTGCTTCCTTTTTACCATCTTTTACTGCTTGTCTATTTGCAATAAGCAATTGTGCTTTTTCTACAACTTCACCTGGAAGAAGTTCTGTATCACCTGGGTCTTCGACAAATACACGAGAGAACATCTGTTTGATCACAATCTCAATATGCTTGTCATTAAGACGTTGACCTTGAGATGCATAGATTTCTTGGATCTCACGCAAGATGTAACGTTTTACCGCATCTTGTCCTTTGAGTTCGAAGAGTTCTTTGAGCTCTACCGCACCTTCAGTAAGCTGATCACCTTTTTCTACCATGTCGCCATCTTTGACCCAAAGTTTATAACCCATAGGTACGATGTATTCCTTGGTAGTCTTGCCATCATATACGAGAACAAGTTGTTTGTCGTCGAGTCTAATGGTTCCGGCGTATGGTGCTTTGATATCTTCTCCAGAGCCACCACGGATGAGGAGCTTGTCACCTTTTTTAACTTTTTGTGCTTCAGTAACTTTGATATCATCTTCTTTGTTAAGATCGTAAACCTCTTCTTCCATACCTTCGTGATGAACCTTGATAATTTTTTGACCACGGCGTCCTTCAAAAATTTTACGACCAGTAGGACTCGTAATTACTTTACCATCAGCGTCTTCGATCTCAATAGTACCGTTCACTTCGGTCAAAACTGCTTTTCGTTTTGGATTGCGTGCCTCAAAGAGTTCTTCTACACGAGGCAAACCTTGTGTAATATCTCCACCAGCAACACCACCGAGATGGAACGTTCTCATCGTAAGCTGTGTACCCGGCTCACCAATTGATTGAGCTGCAATTGTACCAACAGCAACGCCAGTGTTTACAACTTTACGGTTACCAAGGTCAAATCCATAACATTGTGCACAGACACCCTTTGGTAGGTTACATTGCAATACTGAACGTACATGAATATTATCGATATTTTCTTTTTCTACGATACGTGCCATTTCTTCATCAATCACACCACCTTTTTTCACAAGTGTCTTACGTCCGTATTTCACATCTGCCAAAACGAAACGACCAAGTACACGTTCTGAAAGTTTTTCTCCCATGTACTCAGATTGTTCAATGGTAAACATCTCACCTTCTGTGTCACCACAATCTTCTTCTTTTACGACAACCTCTTGTGCAACATCTACGAGACGACGTGTGAGGTATCCTGCGTTTGCCGTACGAAGTGCAGTATCAGACAAACCTTTACGCGTACCGTGACTTGAGATGAAGAACTCAAGTACATCAAACCCTTCTTTAAAGTTTCCTTTTACCGGCAACTCAATAATGTCTCCAGATGGAGAAGCCACAAGACCTTTCATCGCAATCACCTGTCCGAGCTGGCCCCATGAACCACGAGCACCAGAATCAATCATAGCAAACACTGACTTGTCTTTATTCAACACATCTTTACTTTGTGAAAGAAGACGATCTTTTGCATCAGCCCAAATTTCAAGCACTTTTGAATGACGTTCTGAGTCAGTAAGAAGACCTTCATCATACTGCTCTTGAACCGTCTGAACTTGTTTGTCAGACTCCTTAATCAATTCTTTTTTTACTCCTACATATGGAAAATCATCTTTTCCAAGTGAGTATCCTGATTTGGTTACATATTTATAACCAAGATCTTTTATCTTATCGAGGTGTTCAGCAGTGATTTCTTGACCATACATTTCCAAAAGTGTTTGAATGATATTACTCAAATCTTTCTTGGTAATTGCTTGGTTATAGAAACCAAGTTTGTCTGGCAAAATATCATTGAAGAAGATACGTCCCATTGATGTTTCAATGATAGGACCTTCTCCTTCTTCGAATTTTGATAGATCGTCAAACTTAACTTTAATACGTTCTTTAATATTGATATAACGTGTTTTGTATGCGTATTTTGCTTCAGTAATACTCGCAAAATATTTTGTTACTTCCTTGGTGTCATCTTCAGCATTCTTAGTCATATAATAACATCCAAGCGCAATATCTTGAGCTGGTGTAATTACCGGACTACCAGTTGCTGGTTTGAGCAAATTCTTTTCTGACGCCATGAGATTTTCTGCTTCCCATTTTGCTTGTTCTGAAAGCGGAAGATGGACAGCCATCTGATCTCCATCAAAGTCAGCATTGAACGCTGGACATACAAGTGGATGAAGTCTGATAGCTTTACCCTCTACCAATCGTGGGCGAAATGCCTGAATACCAAGTCTGTGCAATGTTGGTGCACGGTTGAGAAGCACACGAGTTTTCTTAGTCAATTCTTCCAAAATATCCCACACTTGAGGATCATTACTTTCGATAAAACGTGATGCACTGCGCACATTATGTGCGAGCTCACGTTTGATGATTTCTGACATGATAAACGGTTTGAAAAGTTCAAGCGCAATTGCTTTTGGCAAACCACACTCATGAATTTTCAAACTTGGTCCAACTACAATAACTGAACGACCAGAATAGTCTACACGTTTACCAAGCAAGTTTTGTCGGAAACGTCCTTGCTTACCTTTGAGCACATCGGCCAAAGAACGAAGCTGACGTTTTTGTCCGGTCGACGCTCGTACCGTCTTTGTTGCGCGAGCATTATTGTCAATAAGCGCATCCACTGCTTCTTGCAACATGCGTTTCTCATTTCGACAAATAACTTCTGGTGCATTCAAATCTTGTAGACGTTTCAAACGGTTGTTACGGTTAATCACACGACGATACAGATCGTTCAAATCAGATGTTGCAAAACGACCACCATCAAGGGCAACCATTGGACGCAAATCTGGTGGGATGACAGGAATATTTGTCATGATCATCCACTCTGGTCTAATATCATTTTTATGTAAACTCTTGAGAAGTTTTACACGACGCATGAGACGCTCACGTTTGGCACCCTTACTCTTGATAATTTCTTTTTCAAGTCGTGTAATAGTTTCACCGAGATTTAATCTCTCGAGCAATCCACGGATTGCTTCAGCACCGATACCTGCTTCAAACAAATGACCATAACGAAGAGACAATTCTTGATAACGAGCCTCACTAATAATGTTCATCATTTCAAGCTCTTTGATCTCAGTGTCTGCTTGTTTGAAATATTCTTCTAAGCTTTCGAGTTTTCTATCACGTTCTTTTGCAAGAGCTTCTGCATCACTTTTTTTCAAACCTTCTGCTTTTTGGTTAAATTCATTTTCAATCTGTTTCTTTTTTGACTTGTATTCCTTCTTGAGTGCATCGTGTGTTTCTTTTTTCTCTTCTTCATTTACCTGGATAATGATGAAAGATGCAAAGTAAATAACTTTTTCAAGTGCTTGAATAGAAGAATCAAGTACCAGTCCAATACGTGAAGGGATCGTACGTAAAAACCAAATATGACTTACCGGTGTTGCAAGTTCAATATGTCCCATACGCTCACGACGAACGAGAGAATGTGTAACTTCCACGCCACACTTGTCACAGACAATTCCTTTGTAGCGGATTTTCTTATACTTTCCACAATAACATTCCCAATCTTTGGTCGGCCCAAAGATTTCTTCGGCAAACAAACCACCTTTCTCAGGTTTCTGAGTACGGTAGTTAATAGTTTCAGGTTTATAAACCTCACCAAAAGACCATTTTCGAATAGTCTCTGGAGATGCGACCTTCAGGCGAAGCGCATCAAAGGTCATAGTGTGTAATGAATCGCGTGCCATAAGTTTAGATGATTATTAGATGTATATTTTATAAAATTTATATTCGGATATACCGATACCCTAGGGCATTCACCTTCGGGAATAATCCAGATTTACGGATATCTGTTGATCAGAATTATCCGAAAATCAGGATCTTAATTACTCCTCACTCTTATCTTCTGATTCATTATCTGATCCGTATTCTTTCTTTCTTGCTGCATCAAGTTTTGCTTTTACTTCTTCTGCATCAAGTAATTCACCTTCATGTTCTTTGAGGAGTTCTACATCCAAACCAAGACCTTTCATTTCGCGAACGAGCACGTTAAATGATTCTGGCAAATTGATCTTTGTTATTGGATCGCCCTTAATAATTGCTTCGTATGCTTTTGCACGACCAGGAACATCATCTGACTTGATAGTCAAAATTTCTTGCAATGTGTGTGCCGCACCATACGCTTGAAGTGCCCAGACTTCCATCTCTCCGAATCTCTGTCCACCAAACTGAGCTTTACCACCAAGCGGCTGCTGAGTAATAAGACTGTATGGACCAATCGAACGTTGGTGAATCTTATCCTCAATCATGTGATTGAGTTTCAACATGTAACTGTACCCAACAGTTGTCTTACTGTCATATGATTCACCGGTACGACCGTCGTAGAGTTGAAGTTGCCCATCAGTTGGAAAACCAGCTTTTTTAAGCTCTTCTTCTATTTGCTCATCGGTAATACCATTCAATACTGGTGTTGCTGCTTTGTATCCTTGAGCGTTTGCTGCAAGACCAAGATGGGTTTCAAGCAACTGTCCCAAGTTCATACGAGAGACAACACCAAGTGGTGAAAGGATGATGTCCACAGGTGTTCCATCTTCCAAGAACGGCATGTCCTCTGCTGGAACCACACGTGAAATCACACCTTTGTTACCATGACGACCAGCCATCTTGTCACCAACTTGAATCTTACGCATGTCAGCCACCGTCACCTGCACTTGTTTCATCACACCTGGCTGCAATTTGTCACCTTCTTCTGCTGAGAAGACACGCACATCAATTACTTTTCCTTGTTCACCATGTTCGAGATACAGTGAAGAGTCACGAACGTCTCGTGCTTTTTCACCAAAGATTGCACGCAAGAGTCTTTCTTCTGGAGTAAGTTCAGTTTCACCCTTTGGTGTGATCTTACCTACCAAGATGTCACCAGAGTGAACCTCGGCACCAATACGTACAATACCTTCAGCATCAAGATTGCGAAGTTTTTCTTCACCAACATTTGGAATATCACTGGTAACAACTTCGGCACCTAATTTAGTTTCACGAACATCAGTCTTATAATCTTCAATGTGTACAGACGTATAACGATCTTCTTTTACCAATCTATCTGAAATGATGATCGCATCTTCGTAATTGAAACCATCCCACACCATGTATGCAACCATGACATTTTGCCCCAGTGCAAGTTCAGCATCTTTAATAGAAGGACCATCAGTCATTGGAGCACCTTTTTTCAATTTTTGCCCAAGCGTTACGGTTGGACGCTGGTTGATACTACTTGAAGCATTTGATCGTACATATTTCGCAATATCAAATGTAGTAACTTTTCCTTTTTTATCAGTAAATTCAATTTTTCCACCGTCTACATAGGTGACTTCACCATCAGCCGGTGCTTTGAAAACATATCCACTATTAAGTGCTGCTGCACGCTCTACACCAGTACCAACAAGTGGTGGATCTGGCTTAATACATGGAACAGACTGTCTTTGCATGTTTGTTCCCATCAGTGCACGTGTCGCATCATCATGTTCGAGGAATGGAATCAAACTTGTTGCAAGAGATAAAATCTGATTTGACGCAACATCGATGTATTCAATTCTGTCAGATGAAGTAACTTGCGCCTCACCATGAACACGCGCCGGTACACGCTCTTCTACAAAAAATCCTTTATCATCAGTGAGTGTTTTTGCACTTGCAGTTACTGTTCGTTCTTCTTCAAAAGAATTGAGGTGTACAATTTCATTTGTTACACGAGGTTTTACTTTTACTTCTTCGATCTTTTTTTCTTTTGCAAGTTTTTTTGCAATCGCTGACGTAATAGTTTCTCCCGCTTTTACCACACCCTTGATATCTTCACGTGCGATTTCACCCTCAGTAAACCGTGCCTCGTTTGCAACGGTATGAATAACTTTTCTATATGGAGTTTCGAGGAAACCAAAACGGTTAATTTTTGAAAATGTTGAAAGATGTCCGACAAGACCAATATTCGGTCCTTCAGGTGTAGCAATAGGACAAATTCTTCCATAGTGAGTTCTGTGTACATCACGAACTTCAAATCCTGCACGATCACGTGATAGACCACCAGGTCCGAGCGCTGAGATACGTCGTTTATGTTCCAGCTCTGCCAGTGGATTTACTTGATCCATGAATTGTGACAATTGTGAACTCATGAAGAACTCACGCATTACAGAGATCACTGGACGTGCATTGATAAGCTTATTTGGCACAATAGAATCAATTTCCATTGTACTCATACGATCTTTGATAATACGTTCCATACGAGCAAGACCAATACGGAAACGATTTTGTACAAGTTCACCCACACCACGAACACGACGATTACCAAGATGATCGATATCATCTGGATCTTCTTGTGTTACATTCAATCGAATAACTTCTTTCAAAACTTTGATAAGTTTTTCTGGAGAAAGTACACGGTTTTCTTTGTCATCATAATCTGCCTCTGTCAACTTGAGATCAAACTTGGTATCAAATTTGTATACACCAACTTTTCCAAGATCATAACGATCGAAGTTGAAAAACATCGCATGAATCAAACTCTTTGCATTGTCAGCAGTTGCAAGATCACCCGGACGAATACGACGATATACTTCAATAAGTCCTTCGTCTTCATTTGTCGCAATATCTTTTTTAATAGTGTTATCAATGTAATCAATATTTGGATGAGTATTTACATCTTCAAATATTTTTTTGATTTCATCATCATTGGTAATACCAAACGCACGCAAGAGTGATGTAGCCGCAACTTTACGTTTACGATCTACCTTGATCCACAATACACCATTTTGATCTGTCTCAATTTCAATCCATGCACCACGATTTGGAATAATCTTTGCACCATAGAAACGTCGTCCACGATTTGCTTCAGCAGTAAAGAATGCACCAGCACTACGAATCAACTGTGAAACAGCTACACGTTCAATTCCATTTACCACAAACGTACCACGATCAGTCATGAGTGGAATATCTCCCAAATAAATTTCTTGTTTCTCACTTTTGTTTGTTCGCTTGTTTGTAAGTTTTACATTGATACGCAAAGGTGACTCAAATGTAATATTCTTTTTGCGACAAGTAACCTCATCAAACTTCGGCTCATCCAAATAATAATCTTCAAAATATAGCTCGAGATCACGACCAGTAAAATCAGTAATCGGTGAAAGCTCATCAAAGAGTTCACGCAAACCTTCGTCAAAAAACCATCGGTATGAAGATTTTTGGACTTCAATTAAATCTGGTGTTTCTACTGCATCACGGATGTCAGTAAAAAACTTTCGCTCTTTAGTCTTGAGCGCCTGGCGCTTGTAGATAGGCATAAATATTGATTTAGATGAAATTAGAATTTAAAATTTGAAATTAAACGTCTCTATTTTCAATTTCTAATTTCTAATTTCTTTTTATTGATAACAAAAAATTCCTTTTTATTAAAAGGATTCTTGTGTGACCATTAATTTGTGAAGGTAATTTGAGCCATGGGAAAAATCCGGATAGTTCGTCCCTGCTTTACGCTAATATAGGACGAGAATACCAGAATGGTGCTTAAATTAGCAATTTTGTCAACGTTTTGAAGTGTTTTTCACGCAGATTTAGGATACCTGAAAAACGTACTTATGTCAAACGAGAACACGTGGATAACTTATTGTCAAGAAAGCCTATTTCTTGGCTTATTTTAGCTAAATTTGAAATACAATGTATTAATTTGACTTAGTTTAGCAACAGAGTTATCCACAAAAATGATATTTTAGTTCTCACTTGTGACTAACTCACTCATTTTTACCACCAAATTAGTAATTCTTTGTTTCTTTTTTTAACTCCTTGTTCCTCTTGATACAAAATTATGCTACAATATGTACGTAATTACATAATTTACGCCTATTTATGGCTCGAAAATATCGCCGCAAATCATCTCGGCTAGACCCTACCCTATCTCGTGGCATCATTGCTGTTCTACTCGCTGTGCTTGCAGCAATTATTATACTTAGTTTTTTTGACAAAGCTGGCTTTGTAGGAACCATGCTCGACGAATATATTCTGAGTTTCTTATTTGGTTCTATTAGATACTTCGCTCCAGCCATTATCCTGATATTATCGTGGTTTCTCATTAGAGATATTGATTATAATTATCGTCCGACACATGGTATTGGTGCACTTCTCTTTTTCTTGTCGTTATCAAGTGTCATGCATCTTGGGTTCGAGACAGATGACATGTTACGACAAGCTCTAGAAGGACATGGTGGCGGTATCTTTGGTATGCTTGCGTGGCCTATGAAAGAATATCTAGGTGCTGTTGCGGGATACATCATTCTTA
>PKTJ01000004.1 GCA_002869205.1 Candidatus Parcubacteria bacterium
ATAGTGACACCATCTGAAAATCTTTTTTCTAGTCTGCGTCGTATGTTTTGAAAACTTTGTAAACTCTTTATAATTTTTTTTGGTTTGATTCCCATCTGGTGTGCGAGTGCAAAACATCCTGTCATATTGTCTGCCATATAGTCGCCAAGTTCGTCAGTGTGTATGTAGTATATTTCTCCGTCGTGAATAATATCAAAATCAACACCGTTTGTTGTTGTTTTTACATTGGTGTACTGATAATCATTGTCATCGGTTTTACCGTACGTAACAAGCTTGCAAGTTGCTAGGTCGACAAGATCTGGTAGGTCGTGTACGACTTTTGCAGAAAGGACAACTAGGCCATCATCTGGCACACTTTTGAGTAGGCTTGTAAACGCATCAATATATGATTGTTCAGTTGGGTATACATCTGCATGGTCCCATACTACCGAAGTGAGGAGTAGGTGAGTAGGGGAATAGTGTGCAAATTTTGGACGCATATCCCAACGCGCACTCTTGTATTCATCTCCTTCGAGAATTGAGTATTTGCTGTCAGTGAGTCTAGCTGCTGGCATATCGTTTAAACTAATACCGCCAAACATATATGATGGGTCAAACTTGTTTTCTTTCAAGATCCATGTAAGTAGTGAGGTGCTTGTTGATTTTCCATACGTGCCTGTACAAACAATAGAGTTTTGTTTTACGAAAAAATCTGCAATAACTTCTGGATACGATTTGTACGGAATATTGTTTTCTTGTACATATACCCATTCAGGGTTTTTTGATCCTGCCACATTTCCAACCACAATTAAATCTGGATCACCGTCCTTTGTCATCTTGTCTACATGCCATCCAGGATAGTATTCCACACCTGCATCTTTTAAGTACGTAGAAACAGGAGGGTAGAATCCTTTGTCACTTCCCGTCACCTTGTATCCTTTTTTGTGAAACGCAAGAGCAAGTGCAGACATTGCAACTCCGCAGATTCCGATGAAGTGGACATGTTTATTATTTTGAGTCATGTAATATTTTTTTTAATTCTTCCAAATCACTATCCCACTTTTCACCATCAAACCATTCCAATCCTTTGAACTGGAGTTTGTATGTGTCACTTGGGCGTTGTGCACTACCTAGATAAATATATTTTTTATTATGTTCTTTTGCGTATTCAATTGCACGAAGCATCATACCCATGCCTGTATTTTTTTTGGCTTCTAGGTTATAAAAAGGATATGAGTAGTGGAATATGTCATCGTCTTCAAAACAGATTGCATAACCGGTATCCTGGTCGGCGACTGAGTATACAAAAAGCTTATTAAAATTATGTTTTGTTGTTAAAATTTCTTTTATTTTATTCGCACTAAATGTTCCATCACCAAATTTTTCTGTATAAAAATCTTTTGCAAGTTTTCCAATTTCCCAAGAATATTTTTCATAGGGCACGCTATTTACTTCAAGTTGTAAATCTTCTGTTTTACGAAGGACACGACGATTTTCACTCGACATTTCAAATTTGGAAAGGTCAATACGCATGCTTCGTGTTTGATTCATGTATCCTTTGTTTGGTCTACCAAAAACATAGCCCTCATTATAGAGGGAATTAATATCTTCTTCAGAAAAACTAGCAATTGTAGTCTCATTCCATTTTAAATATTCGTTCATAGAAATTGAGATACGGATTTTCGGATACCCTCAGGGCATCCATCTTTGGGGATAATCCAGATTTACAGATATGACATCCGTAGATCTGGATTATCTGGATATCAGAATCTTAATATAGTGCTATCCAAAGCCCGAGTAATACCATGGCTGCGTGTATGATCCAGAAACGCATAACTGTCTTTTCTTCACTCCATCCACGCATTTCAAAGTGATGGTGGATTGGTGCCATTTTGAAAATTCTTCTGCCAAGTAAATATCTTCCAAAAATCTGAATCACAACGCTTCCGAGTTCTACATAAAAAATAAATGCAAGAAAGGGGAGTAGAAGCATTTTGTTTATAACAATTGCATTGATTGCCATAAGTGCGCCGAGGCCGAGCGATCCCACGTCTCCCATTTGGAATCGAGCTGGTTTGATATTGAAATAGGTGTACGTGATAAGCGCTCCTACTGCTGTGGCATTGAGAAGTGCAATTTCATTGAATCCTTCGAGCCAGCTGAGAATGGTGAGTGCGGCAAATGTGATGATAAGTGATCCACCTGCAAGTCCATCCATACCATCAGCAACATTGACTGCGTTTGCGGTAAACATGACAAAGAAAACAATGAGTGGAATAATAAACCATCCAATATCTATAAAGCCGTCAAACGGAATATGAATTTCTCTCCAGTGTTCTCCGAGCTTGAAATAAATCCACCATGCAGTAATAGCACCAGCAACGAATTGTAAAAGCAGTTTTTCGTGTACGTGAACTCCTTTGCCAGGGTGTCGAGATAGTACGACAGCGATTCGTTTGTAGATGGTCCACGGAAGCGTGATGATATACCAAATACGCATCTTCCAATCTTTGTGTACACGAATGAGTCTTAAAATTTGTTTGAGTTTTCTGCTGCGACGTTTTTGTCCGTATATATTGAGCACGTCATCTACGCCACCGAGGATTGCCGCCAAGATCATTACGGCGATAGGCACCCAGGTAAAACTTCTATCCCAGTTGAAAAGCATGGTGATGAGGGCGACAGTGATGATAACAAGAAGTCCTCCCATTACAGGCACACCTACTTTGCTTTTTCGTGCACCCATTGCAAGAGTTGCATCATATTCTGGTCTACGAGTCAGCTTATATTTGTATAAAATTTTGATAAGAAAGGGGGCCCAGAGGAACGCAAAAATACAAGAAACCAGACCATAGGAAATGGCCTGTCGTAAAAGGTCGAGTGAGCTGTCTGGAATAGTCATAGCTAACCTGAGTATGTTGAAATACGTTGTAAAAAATCTTTAATAACGAAACCCCCACCTATCCTCCCCCTAGTAGGGGGAGGTCTCGGGAGGGGGTTAAATTTTGAAGTACGTGTAATCTGTTTATATTACTAATTACGTAAGGATAGTGTAGCAGATTTAGCTGTTTTTTTCAATGAGCTTCTGTGGGTTGATTTTTTGTAGTTTTTTGTGTAAGGTGAGGGTATCTTTTCTCAGAAGGGAGGTCTACGTGTCTCGTTTTGGGGCAGGATCAGGTATGGGCCCACGAGCAGGTCATGCAACCACAGCCTTCGGGCATGGGTATGCGCGCCCTGAGCGTCGCAATGACGGTGCTATGGGTCTCGAGGCTCTTCGTCGTCGTCATGCGGCAAGCAACCCTGTTCCGTTGGGCGATACGTCGGCTCTTGAGCCGGTCAAGCCCGACGATGTAGAGAAGGGGTCGTCGTAGAGATTATCCGCATGCGGGCGGATTTGGGGAGGGTACACGGTGTGCCGCATCACACCGAGGAGTTCTCAGGCTGTAATATTTACTGTTTTGGAACTAAAAATAACCTGTAAAGCAGGTTATTTTTGTATGTTTTTTTATCAACATTTCATATAAAAAATGTATTGACTCAGAGCATTTTTTTTGGTAAGATCGCGTACTTGCTCTTTACAAAAGCCCAGTGAACTACTGGAGTTTTTTTGTGTTATAACATGGGTTGTAGTGTGAAAAAACTTCGGTCTCACTGGAGTTTTCAAGAAATGTAGTAAAACGATAGGACACGCATCTCATGCTGGGAGGCTAAGATAAGTGAGATATGTCTTGTCACAAGAGAGTTGCTAAGTAGGCTTTTCGTGGTGGGTACTACGCGGAGTCTGGTGCTGGAACCCTAGAAGATCCTTGCTGCCAACGAGAGTGCAGAAGGATTCGGAGGAGCTCATGTTGCTTACGTTGTTGTTCGTCGGTGCGGCGCTCGTCGCATTGGTCTTCGCCGTTGTCAAATTCGGCGGGATCATGAAGAAGGATCCTGGTGACGTGCGGATGCAGGGGATCTCGCAGCAGATCCAGGAAGGCGCCGCGGCGTTTCTGAACGCCGAGTACCGGTGGCTGGCCCTCTTCGTCGTCGTCGTCGCGATCGCGATCGGTGTCTCTGACCCGGGCAACGGTCTCGGGTGGAAGACGTCCATCTCCTTCGTCGCCGGCGCGTTTGCGTCGGGTCTTGCCGGCTACTTCGGCATGTTCACCGCAACTCGTGCCGCGGTCCGCACCACGCAAGGAGCGAAGAAGAGTCTGATGGAGGCTCTGGACATCGCCTTCTCTTCAGGAGGCGTCATGGGCATGAGCGTGGTCGGTCTCGCGCTTCTCGGTGTGGTGTTCTTCACCTACGTGTACGCGCCTGAGAGCGGCTTCACGACCGCGGCCCTCAATCACGTGCTCGGCTTCAGCTTCGGCGCTTCGTCCATCGCTCTGTTCTCGCGTGTCGGCGGTGGAATCTTCACCAAGGCCGCCGACGTCGGTGCGGACCTCGTCGGCAAGGTCGAGGCGGGCATCCCCGAAGACGATCCACGGAACCCTGCCACCATCGCGGACAACGTCGGCGACAACGTCGGCGATGTAGCTGGCATGGGCGCTGACTTGTTCGAGTCCTACGTCGGTTCGATCATCGCGACCATGATCCTCGGCGCGTTCACGTTCTCGGGTCAGGAGTACATGTCGAGTACCGTCACTCTGCCTCTCGGAGTCGCTGCGTTCGGGATCCTCGCGTCCATCGTGGGCACGTTCTTCGTGCGCGCCAAGGATGAGTCTCAGATCTCGCATGCGCTTCACCGTGGCGTCACGATCGCTTCGGTCCTCGCCATCGCCGGCTCGGCGGTGCTCTGCTTCTCGTTTACCTTCCCGGAAGGGCTCGTCGGATGGAAGCTTCTCATCGCCATCGCGTCGGGCACGGTCATCGGCATCCTCATCGGCAAGGTGACGGAGTACTACACCGGTACCGAAGGGAAACCGGTCATCTCCATCGCTCGCAACTCCAAGACCGGCGCCGCGACCAACATCATCCACGGTCTCGCTGTCGGGATGGATTCCGTGATGGCGCCGGTGCTTCTCATCGCCGTGGCGATCTTCGTCTCCTACGAGATGGCCGGTGTGTACGGCGTCGCCATCTCGGCAGTAGGTATGCTCTCGACCCTCGGCATCACCCTGGGCGTCGACGCCTACGGTCCGGTCGCTGACAACGCCGGTGGGCTCGCTGAGATGGCCGAGCTTCCCAGTGAAGTTCGCCAGCGCACGGATGCGCTTGACGCCGTCGGCAACACGACTGCGGCCATCGGCAAGGGCTTCGCCATCGGTTCGGCCGCTCTCACGGCACTCGCTCTGTTCAACGCCTTCTGCAACCGCGCTGGCGAGCTCATGGGCGAGATGGGAGCGCTGTCCCTCAACATCAACAACCCGGAGGTCATGATCGGTCTCCTTCTCGGCGGTATCCTGCCGTACAAGTTCAGTTCTCTCACCATGCGTGCCGTTGGTGATGCGGCCTTCGTCATGGTCGAGGAGGTCCGTCGTCAGTTCCGCGAGAACCCTGACATCATGAAGGGTACGGTCAAGCCTGACGCCGCACGCTGCGTGAAGATCTCGACCGATGGCGCGCTCAAGAAGATGATCGTCCCGGGCGTCATCGCGATCCTCGCTCCGATCCTGACGGGATTCTGGAGCGTGCATGCGCTCGGTGGCCTGCTCGCTGGAGCTCTCGTCGTGGGTATCATGAAGGCGATCTTCATGGCGAACGCGGGCGGCGCCTGGGACAACGCCAAGAAGCGTATCGAAGGTGGCGACATGGGCGGCAAGGGCAGCGACCCCCACAAGGCTGCGGTCGTCGGCGACACGGTCGGCGATCCCTTCAAGGACACCTCCGGTCCGTCGCTCAACATCCTGGTCAAGCTCATGACGGTCGTCGGCCTCGTCTTCTTGCCCTGGTTCATCTAGGTAGGTTCCGGGTAACCTACCCACACCCGTGACGTTGGGTGTGCTACACCTCCCGGATTGCTCTTTCAAGGGGGGCTCGGTCGTCGTACATTCGTGTGGCGACCGGTGACCTCGATGTATCTTAATCAAATAAGATATAGCGATGTATAAAAAATCTACTCACATGAGTAGATTTTTTATTTGTGAAATTTTTTAAATAAGAAGTAGGGATCCCAGCAATATGTTTCGAAGAGTTAATAATGACAGTGCTTCCCATTCAAAATTAATAAGTGATTCTTGCATATAAAAGGGGACAGTGGGACCTAGAAGTAAAATGATTGCAAAAACACCAAGCAGAATAATATTTTTTTTATTTATATTTTCAAATACAAAATATATTACAAATGGAATCAACCAAAATAAAAATTGTGGGGACAAAACTTTGTTGAGTAATATGAAAGTTAGAATTGCGAGTAGAGAATAGCGTACTACATCATTTTTATTTTTATAACTTTTGTAATACACAAACAAAAGTCCAAGAATCATAATCGGGAAAATGAATGGGAGTGCATTATTTATTCCTGGTCCTTCAATATTGAGTGATCCATGTCCTAGTGTTGTCATGTAGCTCTCTTGACTCTGAGCAGCCATGTAAAACATGTTTCCATATAAGCTTTCATTGTGAATGCCGCGGTCGCTGTGATAGAGGAGACCGCCTCCTTGGATACCAAGTGGTACAAAAATTGATCCAATCAAGACTATTAAAATGATTGTCGTTTTGTATGTAAGTAAATATTTGAGTAGTTCTTTCTTACTTTGTAAAAGATGAATAAGGAATATAGGAAGGAGTACGCCAGGAAACCATTTGATTGTTGTGGCAAGTGCGAGTATGACTGCACTTGATTTGTATTTTTTATTTTGAAACAAGAAGAGTGACAGAAATGCAAAAAATGTTGGCACCAAATCAAATGTGCTTAGTATGAGAAATGGATTTGCACATATAAAAAATAATAAGAATGTTGCACCAAGCCAGAGTTGTTTTTTTACTGTTTTAAATTTGAGCCATGCAAGTGTAAGCGTCCAGGTCGCAAGATAAAAACATGCAATGACAAAACTAAAAGAGAAATGATATGCACCCCATGGTTGAGAGAAAATATTTTTTAAAACGTATGCAGGAAATGTAATGGATTTGAAAAACATCCATGCGCCAATAGGGTATTCAAGTGTTCGTCCTTGTAAATTCAACATTGGTTCATATGCAAAGCGCCAAAAAATACCGCGTTGGTCGAGCGGTATGAATCCTTCGGGAATGAATTTGAGAAGTATAAGTACACCAAGGAGAAAGACGGATGAAAGTATGAGCGTAGGGTAATAGGTTTTGAAAAACCGTTGCATACTAGCTCAGAGCTTTTAATCTATGAATTGATATGTGCTCAGCACTGTCCTTGTAATGATTCATTTCAGCGCAGTTCCACTGTTGTTTTGCTATAGGTTTTGTATTGTCTGTAATGACGATTGTTTCTTTGCGTACACCATGGTTGTATTGACCGTCTTCGGGATATTGAAATGAGTGTACGTAGTGAATAATGTTGTTTTCTATTTTTTCTACAAGCATTACATGATTATAATCCTTGCGTGGTCCTGCGTGCATGAGAATAATCATGTCTCCTGGTTGAATATCTTTGGTTTCAATTGTTAGGCTGTTTGCATCATGAATAAGTGTTTTGACATTACAATTTTCTGCTGGACGGAGTCTGGTCAGGAGTTTGCGTAGTGGGTTTTTTGCATGTGGAAATGAGAGGTATTTTTTTAGAGGTTTTTTGTTTTGTGCTTTTAATTCTGCGTCGAGGATGTAGTACACAAGTCCAGAACAGTCGATGCCAAGTCTGTGGTCGACAATAAACCTCGTGATTATTTCTTCATTAAGTTCTCTAAGGTCGACTTTTTCACGCAAAGACATGATCTTTAATTCTTCTTTTATATCTTTTACCGTTCCTTTTCCTACACTGACACGTAATGCGCCGCGAGACCCAGCACGTCGATTATTAAAATATGGCGTAGGAACTTTTTTGCCATTGAAATTTAAATGTAGAAATTGTTCGATTGCATCGAGTGTGGGTGCTGATAATTCAGTCATAAACAGATATAAGCTTTAAGCTATAAGGTTTAAGATTTTTTCTCCGGTTGAATTGAATTCATTATGAGATTTTATAATTGATGTTTTGCTTTGTATTCTCAGTAAGTCAGATCCTGGTTTAGTATTATTATATTTTATTACGTTGAAATTATTTTCTTTTAATTTATCCGTAATTTGTTCCATGTTCTGTGTTCCGTGTTCTGTGTTACGTAATATAATCTGTGCACCATCTTCAATCTCAGTAAGTTCTTTGACGTCTAATTCAAGAAGTGCTTTTATATGTGCTTC
>PKTJ01000043.1 GCA_002869205.1 Candidatus Parcubacteria bacterium
AGAGGTTTGACTTCTTCTTTTGAGCGCACTAAAGAATAATCCATGTTTAATTTTTGTAGGATTTTTTCGTGTTCTATTACTGAGCCTTGGATGGCGAGAATGCCTATGTTTTTCATACGTGTTTGGTAGTTAAAAACGCAACTCACCCCTAACCCCTCTCTTACTAGAGAGGGGAACTAAAGAAAGACGTACTTAATACAGCTTCTCCCTCTTCGTAAGAGGGAGGTCGGGAGGGAGTTGCGTGACACTATTACCTTCCTGCGAATTTAGTGTCTAGTTTGTCAATTTCAAGGCTTTTCATGGTTTTGCCGAGACCTGCTGAGACTTCAGCGATGATTTCTGGTTTGTCGTAGTTCATGGTTGCTTTGACAATCGCATCTGCCATTTTTTGTGGGTCTTCTGCACCAAATATTCCTGATCCAACAAATACACCTTCAGCGCCCATTTGCATCATCATAGCCGCGTCTGCTGGGGTAGCAATACCGCCGGCAACAAACATGACAACTGGAAGTTTCTTTTGCTCACACACCATTTTTACGATACTCACCGGTACGCGATATTCTGTGGCTTTTTCTTCGAGATTATTTTCAGTAAGTTCTGCTATTTCACGTTGGACTTGTCTTACATGACGCATGGCTTCCACAATATTTCCTGTTCCTGCTTCGCCTTTGGTGCGGATCATGGCTGCTCCTTCATGAAGTCTACGCACTGCTTCTCCGAGATTGCGACATCCACAGACGAATGGGAGTTTGAAATTATTTTTATCAATATGAAATTCTTCATCAGCCGGAGTTAGTACTTCCGATTCATCAATATAGTCGATGTCGAGTGATTCAAGTACTTGTGCTTCGACAAAGTGTCCGATGCGGACTTTTGCCATGACAGGAATACTGACTACTTTTTTAATTTCAGTAATCATATTTGGGTCAGACATGCGTGCGACACCACCATCTTCACGGATTTGAGATGGGATGCGTTCGAGTGCCATGACAGCGACCGCTCCTGCAGCTTCAGCAATCTTGGCCTGTTCAACATTCATGACATCCATGATGACGCCACCTTTGAGCATTTGTGCGAGTCCTGATTTGAGTTCAAATGTATTTTTTTCCATATATTTTTATTAGAATAATGTTGCTAAATAATACTATAGTATCCATGTATGTGCAAGATATAAAAAGACCGGGTTTTACCGGTATTTTGTTATCGCTTTTTAGAATCATCGCCACCTTTTGAATATGTGTGCAGAAAACAAACCCGGTTTTATATAGGGGTTTGAAAGCCATTTTTTGGCTACAGAATGTTGTTTTTTTCTATTCGTTTTCATATATCATTTATGATACTATATTATATTTTTATATGCAAACAGGGTGTTTACAAGCTTGATTCAAGGTGTGAAAAATGTTAAAGTACGAGTACTTTATACTTTTTACTTTATAACTTTCTACTTATTATGTCAGGACATTCAAAATGGTCTAAAATTAGACATAAAAAAGGAGCTGCGGATGCTAAACGTAGCAATATTTTTACCAAATTAGGCAAGGCAATTACGGTTGCGGCGCAACAAGGTGGAGGAGATTTAGAAATGAATTTTTCTTTGCGCATGGCAGTAGAGAAGGCAAAATCAGCCAATATGCCAAAAGACAATATTGAAAAAGCGATAAAAAAGGGTACAGGTGAGTCGAAAGACGGTGTGGTATTACAAGAGGTTGTATATGAGGCGTTTGGTCCAAATGGTGTAGCCATCCTCATCGAGTCAGTGACCGATAATACCAACAGGAGTGTATCTGAAATAAAAGGTGTAATAAATAAATACAATGGTTCGCTTGGTGGGCCGGGTAGTGTGCAGTGGCAGTTTGAGCAGCGTGGAGTTGTGAGATTTACGGCTGACAAGAAATCTGAAATTGCTGATTGGGATAGCGCGCAGCTCGAACTCATGGATGCGGGTGTGGAAGATATTCGAGATAGTGAAGAAGGGGTTGAACTTCTCAGTACTCGTGAAAGTTTTCAAAAAATGATAGATGCAATCCAAAAACTTGGTGTTGATCCAGACGATTCTGGACTGGAGTGGGTTGCAAAAGAAACCATTGATTTGGATCCAAGCGTGAGTGAAAGTGTAGAGAAATTAGTAGACGCACTTGATGAGCTTGATGATGTGAAAGAGGTATATACGAATGAAGCATAGCCTTATTGAAATTTATGACCTCCTCAACAAAAACAAAACAACGTATCCTCGGCATAGACCCTGGTTTTGGTCGTACTGGGTTTGGTGTTATTGAAAAAGTAAAAGGCGAATGGTCTTTGGTAGATTATGGGTGTATTGAAACGTCAACAAAAGATTCGTTTGTGGAGCGTATTGAGGAGCTCAGTCTCGAACTTCAAAAAGTTATCAAGAAATATAAGCCAACTCATGCAGGAGTAGAAGATCTCTTCTTTGCAAAGAATGTCACGACGGCGGTGAAGGTGGGGCAGGCGAGAGGGGTCATATTACTCACTCTCAGACAGGCTCGTGTTCCGATATATGAGTTTACACCACTTCAGGTGAAGCAAAGTGTGACAGGATATGGTCGCGCAGAAAAGGGACAGCTTCAGCGTATGGTAAAGATGATACTGAATGTAAAAAAACCCATAACCCCAGACGATGCAGCGGACGCTCTGGCAGTCGCGCTCACTTGCGGGGCTTCTATGAAAATGTTATCTACAAGATAGCATTTTTTTGTATGCATTTTTTGTGTTATACTATTGGCATCTCTATTTTTTAAACTGTGTTAATATATGGCCTTTTTTAGCATCATACAAAAATATGTCTGGCTCACCATAATCATTTTAGGATTAGGCCTGTCTGGTGTTTTTTTGCCGCGCTTGTATGACGGGTATGTAGATGTTGTTCAGGCTGGTGATGGCTCTAGTATAGATACCCCAATCACGATCTGTGATAGTGGGTGTGATTACACGACAATTAATGATGCTTTTTCTGCTGGTGGTGCGAGTAAATATTATGAAGTTCAAGCGGGGTTTACTTCATTTAGTGATTCTTTTATTACTGATGTCCCTACGAGTAGTTATTTCACATGTGCATCAAATGATATTGTTGTAATAAGTTCGAGTACTGCTCAAATTGAATGGGGTATGTCTGAAGGTGCAACTCTTACAGGGTGTTCTTTTAATAATGTAAACATAGGACAAAATAAACCTGAAGGAATATATCAACCAGCTACTGGCGTTACTATTAGTGATAATATATTTACCACCACAAGCCCTTCTTTTATATATGGATCTGTGAGTACAACCAATTGGACGGTGAGTGGTAATATAGGTTTGAATGGGTTTAACATTACACCAAAGTGTAATAACTGTACTATTTCTGGTAATACCATACATATTACTTCATCAACTGATACTTCCGGTATAAAGATTTCTGGTGATAGTATAAATATCTTGAGTAATACAATACAGGGTTATGTGTCAGACGGAGGCGCTTATGGTAGTGTAATTGAAAGTGATAGTGGACTTAGTAATACACTCATTGCGACAAACACAATTAGCTTTCCTACTCCTGTTGTTACAACAAGCTATAATTTCAATGCTATACATATGTATAGTAGTAGCGGTATGGATTCTAGTGTGACAAGCACAATAATTCGGGGTAATCGTATCATCGTTCGTTATGATGATAGTCAAACATTGGGGAATAGTTCAGAGGCAGCTGTTAATGTAATAGATATTTCGGCTACCAGCACGGGTCAAATAGCAGTAGAAATCTCTCATAATACCATTGTATGTGATCCTCATTGTACCAATGCTATTTCTTTTGGAGGTTGGTCTAGTCCAGATTCTTCTGCCGCTGTTACTAGTACCTATAATATTTTTTATAGTGCTGAACTTTTTAACAGTGACGGTAATACTGATACTGCTGTGGAATTTAATTCTGGTATCAGTTCGCCAACAGTATATGAGGATTATAATGTTTTTTATAATTTTTCTACAAATTTAAATTATAGTAATTCAAGTCAAACTATTGGATCAAACTCCCTTACCTCTGATCCTGGTCTTCGTCTTCTTGATTCTAATACTTTCAATGATTGGATGCTTGCACCATACTCTAATCTATTTGATGTGAATGGTACGGTGGATATAGGCGCAGATACTGGTAGTCGTGGAAGTACGTTTGTCATAGATGCTGACGGTACAGTGGATTATTCCACAATACATGCTACCACTACGGCAGCACTTTCTTCTGCTACGAGTAGTGATACATGGAATATTTATGGCGGTGTGTATGATGGCTTTTCTCTATCTTCTATAACAGGTTTTACATTAGCTGGTCAAGAAGACGGAGTTATTCTTAGTGCAGGTGCCTCGAGTAATCCTATTAGATTGTCATCTGTAGATAATTCTACTTTTTCCAATTTAACTGTGAGAAACGCGAGCTCTACATCAGAGTCATTTACTGTTACAATAAATCCATATTCACTTGATGGGACAGATTATGATGGAGATTGTGATCCTTGTATGGAGTTCGTGTTTGCTGATGAAGGCGCGTCTGAAAGTGATATGATTCTTTCAATTACAGAAAATAACCAAAGTGTTGCAGATGTTATTGACGATACACCTCAGACATGGAATCTTGCACTTTTGAAAGTAGAGGAGGTAGATATGGGGGAGCCATTGACGTCTTATGTGACAGGATATTATGACGATAATGAATTTTCTAACCAGGCCGCAGTGCAGACGTTTTGGGATGATATGTATGCTGGCGAGGATGTGACAACTACTATTATGCATTGGCATGAAGATCTCTTTGTTTATACCAATGGTGCTTATGTATATACCGCACCGACTGGGCCAACACTTTTAGAAGGGTTTAATTCTGGTACACCGGAAATTGCTCGTTCTTTATCATATTATAATGCGGGAATTTATTTATCCAATTCAGATACCAATACGTTTTCAAATGTTACCTCTACGGCGAGCACATACAACGTTCACTTTACTGGAACTTCAGCGGGTAATAATATAAATGACGCAGTGTTAGCAAATGCAATAAGCTATGATATTTTGGCAGACGGTTCAGGAGACAATAATATAAAAAATACGAGCTTTTCGACTGCATCAACTAGTATTACCTCTACCGGTGATGTGAATGTCTATTATAAAATGAGAGCACTTGTTACCACGACATCATCTGGTGTAGAAGGAATGGATGTTACATTTGAAGACGCGGGTAGTAATGCTTCGTCAACGCTCAGTACAGACTCTGATGGATATACATCATACACAGATTATCTTCTTGCGTGGGTGATGGATAGTACTACCACGACAGACAAAACAAATGGTACATATAATCCATACACGATTTCGGCAGCGGCTACTTCGACATATGCTGCCACTTCCACAGCAGCCACGCTTGATAGTATAAATGAGACAATAACACTTATAACGGGTAGTGCACCAACGGCGCCAGCTTTATCTAGTGGAAGTATTGGCGCGACGACATCTACTATAGAGTGGACTGATAATGCTGATGATGAGACAGGTTTTGTGTGGCTTATTTCGACTGATGATGAGACATATACTACTGCCACTACAACTTCTGCAAATGTTACATCTGCTTCGATCACTGGTCTCACACCTAATACCGTATACTATGCAAAAATAGCTGCCTTTAATACATATGGCACTTCCACATATTATAGTTGGGGAGGGGATGATGATACCACGACTAATCCAGCTATTCCATCTTCTCTTGCTACATCAGCTGATGGCACAGACAGTATTATTCTTACATGGGGGGCAAATTCAAATCCAGCGACGACAGTATATGATTTGCGCTATGATGGAGACGACTATGCGACATCTATTACAACAACAATAGATAGGAGCTACACGATGACCGGACTGAGTGCTGGCACAACCTATACCTTCAAAGTGCGAGCACAATATCTGACGAGTTCGACATTGTATTCAAATTATTCAGATACAGCGAGTGCGACGACTGACTCAGCAGCTTCAGAAGAGGTGGTGAGTGGTGGTGGGGGAGGATCTGTCGCGCCGGCACCACCGAGTGCTCCAAGTACTGCGTCAGCCCCTACGGTGAGTGTTTCTGTAGAACCAAATACACCACAAATTGTGGCGATAGGTAATACATCTCACACGGTTACTGCAGCCGCTCCGGCAGCAGATGGTAGTGTTGTTATTACTATTCAATCTGACCCAGTTACGATTACTCTCCTGCCAAAAGAAGAGCGTCTGATTGACACTAATACTGATGGAGAAAATGACTTGTTTGTAAGACTTGATAGCGCAAATGAAGATATCGTACAAGTTACGCTGTCTGCTATAGATGATCTTGAATTTAGTATTAATCGTGCTCTTTCTACTACAGAATCACAAGATGTGATACTTCATTTCAATTCACCACATGCAGTCATGGTAGCTATTTCTAATACTGCAGATTTTGAAGGTGTTTCGTATCAGTCATACATGTCAGAAATCCCATGGACACTGACTGAAGGCAGTGGCGAGAAAACAGTATATGTGAAATTGAGAACCGCACAAGGTGGTACCAGAGACGTGAGTGACACTATTGTTCGTGTTGTTGCAGATGTTCCTTCAGATGTAGTCATTCCAGAAGGGGAATGTCCTTTGGATGTAGAAAAGGCATATAAGCACGAAAAACATTCTGGAGTTTATTATATTACAGACACATGTACCAAACGTGCGTTTATGGATGAGAGTACATTCTTCTCTTACTTTGTTTCATGGGACGGTGTTTCTGTGGTAGCAGAAGAGAAATTGGCAATGGTACCTCGTGACGTGCTTGAATTTATGCCAAAAGGATCTCTATACATACCTCTTGAAAGTAGTCTTGTTAAGACGGTAACTGATCCAAGTGTGTATTTATTATTTAGTGGTCAAAAACACTTGATCGCATCGCCAACTGTGTTTAAAGCGCTTGGGTATGCATGGAATTGGATTGAAGATGTTGCATCATCTTTGCTTGATAAGTTTTCATCAGGAGAAAATATTTCTGAGTCTGGTACGCATCCGAATTATACATTGATTACCTATCCAGATTCATCAGAAATATACCGTATTGAACCTGACCAAAATGATGCGACAAAGCAGGTCAAGAGGTGTATTAAAAATGAAGAGGTGTTTGAGAGTTATGGGTTTAAATGGGAGAGGGTTGTGGAAATAGATGAGAGTGAGACGTACGCAGATGGGGCACCTTTGCAATAAAAATAAAGACAAAAAGCACTCGTTTATGACGGGTGTTTTTTTGTCTTTATTTATCCACTTTTGAGTCAAATAATAAACATATTTTTGTGTTATAATATGTGTGTATTTTTGTACAAATTATTCATGATAATTTCATGAATGTGATGAGGAAAAGACATCATTATTTTGGTTCCATAAGACCTGGAAAAAAGGTCAATTTTTTGTATCTATGGGTTGGAATTATTGTTCTTGGTTTAGGGATTTTGGGAAGTTTATTTTTTCAGAGATTTGTATTTGCAGCTATTACGGATTATGAGGCAGTAGGGACATATGTTGTTTCTGATGGGGATGCAGGCACTTCGGTCGTAGTGGATGATGAATTAAATCCACATGTGTTTTATTCCACAGACACTACAAGTATTTGCGGTTCTGCCGATCGGTATGTGCATTCTTACAAGGATGAAGGTGTTTGGACACACGAGTGTCTGGATGCCGATGATAATAGTTCTACCAGAGGGTTTATTAGCGCGGTTTTTAGAAATTCAGGAGGGCAGCAACTGATTTATGTGGCATATAGGGCGAGTAATGACATGTCATTTAAATATAAACAAAAAACTACCGCACAGAGCTGGAGTGATGTAAGTTGGCAGGATGGATCTGCAACAATTACCTCTTCGAATGCTGTTGTGAGTTCGGCAGATTTGATTTTGGATGGTAATGGATATATTACACTGGCGTATATTGATGGTGACACGTCTGATGCTGATGCATATTTTTACCAAGATACTGACAATGATTTGAGCTTTGCTGATGAGACGAGGAAGACCATAGCGACCAATTTTCAGAGTTATGTGTATGGTTATTTCAATACAATTGAGCTTGCTCTTAGGCCGAGCACAGCTGATACGTTTAGTGTAATTTGGGGAACTGGTCCACAATATAGAAATATATCAAATCAAGCGAGGATTTATTATGAACATTACGATGGCGATTGGGATAATACGGGTACAACGATTTGTGACAATGTAAATGGGTGTTATTCCCCATCTATCGCATATAGGAGTAACGGTGATGTGGTGGTTTCTTATTTTGAAATAGAAACTTATCCAAATAGCAGGCTAGAGACTGCGTACTATGATGATTCAGAGACAAGTTGGTCTACTAATAATCTAATAGCGACACTTTCGAGCACTGAATGGCCTCATACCGCTATGACAGTAACAAGTGATGATCGAGTACATCTTTCATATGGTAATACGACAGGTGGTTTGGCTCGTTATACATATAGCGACACAGGTGTGAGTTCCTGGGCAAGTACCCAAAATATTGGATACATGGAAAAGAGGTTAGATATGTATCCTCGAGATACCTATGTGCATATTGCCGGTCATGCCGACACCTCAGAAGGTAGTGGGCGCATATATTACACCACGGATGATCCGGGTAACAATCCTCCGACCGTTACTGATATTAGTCCGCAGCAGACATCCACAAGTTTAGTTACTGTGACCACGACTATTGCGGATGCAAATAGTGATGTGACAAGTCTCATGGTCGAACATTCGACTGATGGAAGTTCTTGGTCTTCGAGTACTATTGGTACGGCAACACAAAATAGTGAAGGAGATGGTACAGTGACATCAACTGCTCAGATTACTGATATTGATACTGATAATGATGGTAGTGTTGATCTTACATTTACATGGAATGTAGGTGTGGATGTGCCAAACACAGAAACTTCCACAGTGTATCTAAAAATCACACCAAATGATGGTACGGTAGATGGTGATGTGGTGAGTTCCACTGCTTTTGCTATCGATACAAGGGATCCTACTGTGCCGGGAAGTCTTAGTGTTAATACAACATCTACGCAAGCAGTCATTTTAAATTTTGGCACAACGAGTACTGATAGTAATTTTTCTGAATATAAACTATTTTATAAGACTTCTAGCCCAGTTACAGAATCTGACACAGCGTTTACTTCTAGCTCTGATATAAATTTGGCTACCTCCACACTCAATGGAGTTTCCACAACTACTATTTCTGGTTTTGCTACAAACACACTTTATTATGTGAATATTTGGGCATATGATACATGGGGGAATGCGACTTCTTCCCCTAATGAAGTTAGTTTCTATACATTAGCAAACACTCCAACAGGACTTACCAATAGTGCACTTGCGACGAGTACGGCAAGTTTTAATGTTTCTGCGTTTAATAATGATTCATTAGGTTCTTCTGGATATTATTTTGATCTCACACTTACTGCCAATGGATCTTCTGTGTCTAGTTCGAGCTGGCAATCAGGGGACAACACTTGGTCTGTGTCGTCGCTTACACCAAATACAGGGTATACTATAGAAGCAATGTATCGTAACGGCGATGGTGTGGAGACAGTCACTACGAGTTTGAGTTTTACAACATTATCAAATGAAATTTCATCTATAACTCCTACTGTGGATTCAGATACTCAGATTACGTTGGCTTGGACAGGAGATTCTACAGAGTATCGATCACAAAATTATACGATTAGTTCTACAACCGAATGGTCTGCCAACACATCTTCTGTATGGTCTGGTCTCACACCAAACACGACATACGAGTTCTTGGTTCAAGGTAGTAATGGTTTGGGGGTCACAACTACATGGTCTAGCACGAGTACTGCAGTTACCTATTCTACTATTCCTGCTTCAGTTTCTGCTACGCCAAATTCGTCTTCTCAAATTACTGTTTCTTGGGTCGCGGTAAATAGCTCGTGGTATCAAGTAGAGAGAGTTGACACGAGTGCGACTTCATCGTGGACACAAAGTAACTCCATATCTTTTTCTGGATTGTCGGCAGATACAGAATATAGTTTTCGGGTAAAAGCAAAAAATTCACAAGATGATGAAACTGATTGGAGTTCTGCAGTGTCAATAACCACGGATGATCAGGTTGATACTGGTACAGGTGATTCTTGTTCAGATGTAGATAATCCGACAGGTGAGTTTACTATAAATAATGGAGATAAATATACGTCTAGTACAGACATTTTTTTCAATTTCTTTAATCTCAGCGAAGGTGCTTCAAAATATAGTGTTGCACAAGAAGATAATTTTGTTGGATTGTCTTATGCTGCAATGAACGACGTTGATACGTTTAATTTTTCACTGTCTCCGGGTGAAGGAGAAAAGCAGGTTTACACCAAATTAAAACATAGTACCTGTAACAAAACTTCTGTGGTTAGTAGTACGATTATACTAGATGAAACTGCACCTATTTTTGCAGGGGATAATATAGAAAAGTTGCCAGCTGACACAAAAAATTATTTAGTTACACATTTAAAGTTTGATGAAGAGTCTGGGGAAACTGCACAAGATTCTGCTCACTCAAATGATGGGACTATTGTTGGTGGTTCATCAATTGATAATGCAATTTCTTTTTCCGGATTACTTTTTGATGGTGATGATTATGTGACGATTCCTAATACTAATGACATTAATTTAGGATTGCATGAACAGCGCTCTGTTAGTGTGTGGTTTAAAGTAGTAGATAAGGATTTGGCTACCAAACAAGTTATTTATGAAGAAGGAGGGCAATCAAGAGGTCTTAATATTTATGTCCACGATGGAAGTTTGTATGTTGGTGGTTGGAATAATGTAACTAGTGAAAGTCGTTGGACAGGCACTTGGCTCTCTACATCTGACATCGAAAACAATACATGGCATCATGTTGTCCTTACACTCAATGGTTTTTCTGATATCTATCCAGAAACTCTCAAGGCATATCTCGATAGTGAATTGTATGGTGCAGGAGAAGGTTCTCAATTGTGGGGACACACCGGGGATATTTCTATTGGGCGTAATGGTGATACAAAATTTCATGATGGCGGTGACGGTACTGATGGTGAATATTTTGTCGGATCCATTGATGAGCTCGCTATTTTCAATGACAATTTATCAGCAGATGAGGTGGAGACATTATATAGTTCTATTTCAGTTGATACATCATCTGAAAATACACGATCTGTGTTTAGAGGAAAAGTCGCAGATAATTATCTGGAGGATGTGCAGGTACATATGCGTTTGCTGCACTTTGAGCCTGGTGTGAGTAATCCTATCATTTCAGATATAGATGATGAGCTGTCTCTTCTTGATAGTATGTCTGAAATATTTTCTAATATAAATGTCTTGACTGTCGCGGCAATAACAAATCCAGAATATTATGTTGTCGAATCTGTCTCGCCAGCTGAGGATGGTAGTTTTGTTATCACTGTTCCTTTTTCTGAGGCAGGAGAATATATAGTGGAGGTTCAGGCTGAAGACGGTGCAGGTAATGTGAGTAAATCATATACTAAGACATTGTCGCTCACAAGCTATGAAGAGATTTGTGGTGATCATATAGACAACAATGGTAACGATAGAATAGACGAAGGGTGCGGCTGTGATACAACTTTGAGTACTGATCCCGATGGTGACGGTATTGATGCCTATGAAGATAATTGTCCATGTGAGTATAATCCTCATCAAGAGGATGAAGATGGGGATGGTGTGGGTGATGCGTGTGATAATTGCATTGCAACAGCAAATCCGGCACAAGTTGATTATTATGGGCCAGATGGTATTGGGGATGCATGCCAGTTGACTCCGGACAAATTTGTTTGTGATACGATTCCGTATATTACACTTGATATTTCACGAGCAGAAAATACTGGGGCGGGTGATTCACAAAGTAAAGTATTTATTGGTAACACCGATACCTCTGTAGAATCTGGTGACATTTTGTATTTGCGTGATTTCACCTCAGAGGGAGAGGGAAAAAACATGTACTACGATCAGACGGTCAGACAAAATGTTGGTGGTATGGCAGTCAGGCGTGGGCCGGGCTGGATCAGTTTAGTGTTATACGGTCATCATGGTTCAGGGGCAGGAAAAGAAATTATGGATGTCGATTTTACCTTGAATGGAGCTCGTATTACTTCGTTTGAAAATGTAAATTTAGAAAATCAGGGCGATGGTAGACACACAGATAATGCTGGTCAAGACGAAGTTTATTTTTGGACAGAAGGGTATGAAAAGGGTATCAATCCTCCTTTTGGTATTGGTAGTAATCAGGTGCAGTCACGTCTTCGTGTTACAACACATCATGATGAGTTTTATATCAAATATAGATGTGATGATACAGGTGACCCACCACCTCCACTACCTGACACAGACAAAGATACAATTTTGGACAAAGATGATAATTGTCCGTATGAACCAAATCGTGAGCAAGAAGATGGGGATGGAGATGGTAAGGGGGATGCCTGTGATTATTGTCCTGATGTAAAAGAAGGTAGATTCGATTTTAGTGCAAATAAAAATTTTAAGAGTAGAGAACAAGGACATTTTGGTAAAGTGGAAATTCCACCCCAACAATCCTATGAAAATAAATATGTCGATGTAAGTTGTTATAGATCTTTTGATCAAATGGGATATGAATCGTCAGACAAGTTTATGGCTCTCAGCGATATCTATAAGTATGAGTCAAGTGTGCAGTTCAATGATTCAGATATAAAAATTGCTTTTTCATTTGATCCAGAAGAGGTGAATGTAGAAGAAGATGCAATTTATCGTAAGGTTGGTAGTGGATCATGGGAAAAGCAGGAAACAATCTTTGACACAGATACTCACACTGCATATGCCCATACAGATGGATTTTCTTACTGGGTTTTGGCTCATGCGGATGGAGACCTTGTCATTGATACAGATGAGGATGGTATTCCAGATGACGTAGACAATTGTCCAACTGTTTACAATCCTCTTCAGGTTGATGAAGATGGGGACGGCATAGGTGACGCGTGTCAGGATGATGATGACGATGATGATGCAGAATGTGGTAACGATATAGTGGAAGAAGGGGAAGAGTGCGACGGTTCGGCAGAAGACGGATTTTATTGCAGTCTTTCTTGTAATCTCGTGCCGATCACATCAGATCCTGTTTGTGGTAATGGAATACTTGAGACAGGGGAATCATGTGACGATAATAATAATATCAATGGGGATGGTTGTTCCTCGTCTTGTTTTGTGGAAGTCGACCCCGATGACCCTACAGATCCAGAAGATCCTAATCCGACAAGTGGAGATCCTGAAGATCCAGAAGAGCCGTCTATTGGTGAATCAATTATAAATTTTATTACACCAGTCAGTGAACAAATTAAAAAAATGGCTAAGGTGGTCCAAGATATAACTCGAAAAACTATAGAAGTTATACAAAAAGTAATTGACAACCCTCAAGTTGAGGAAGTAAATGAAAAAATAATTGTACCGGTGATTGCTACTGCAGGTGTTGCAAACGTTGCTATTGGTTTTCAATTCCCAAATATATTCATGTTCTTGCGCTACCTTTTTGGCCAGCCTCTCCTAGCTCTTCGTCGTCGTAAGCAAAAACAATGGGGGGTTGTGTATGATGCATTTACCAAGCAACCTGTTGGTCTCGCTACGATTCGTGTGATAGATACCGTACAAAACAAAGTGGTGCGCTCACAAGTGAGTGATACGCAAGGAAGATATTATATTATTTTGGATCCAGGTACGTATCGTCTCGAAGTAATCAAACCAGGATTTACCGGATTTAGTGAATATCTTGAACATAAGAATGAGGATGCAAGATACATTAATCTATATCATGGAGAAGATTTTGAAATAGTAGAAGATAATGGTGAGCTCAACTACAATATCCCTCTTGATGCTGTAGAAAAATCAGGAGAAACACATGCTATTCTCAAAGATTATACACATAAGTTGTGGCATTATGGTATCGGACTATCTGGTGTTATTATTACTGCGGTTTCATTTATTATCTCACCAAATTTGATTGTGTTAGCATTTTTCTTCCTACATTTATTATTATTTGGCATTGCATATCAGTTTGGACACAAGAAATTAGGAGAGACGTGGGGTATTATTACTGCGTCCAAGACACGTAAGAAGATTGGTAAGGTGATTGTGCGTGTGTTTGATGCGCAATATAATAAACTCGTAAATACCGGTATTTCTGATCGCAAGGGAAGATATGCTATTTTGGTTGGTCCAAGTCGTTATTATGCAACATATGAAAAGTCAGGGTACAAAGAAAAGAGGGGTAATACCCTCGACCTATCGAGTGAAAAAACAGACGGAATGGGTGGTATTATTGGTGAAAATGAGGAGCTAGAGCATAAGGTAAAATAGGTTAGGGTTAATTATTGAACACCATTGTAATAATGGTGTTTTTTTATCCCCATTTTTGGCTACGTAGACCTTACAACCAGCTCTTTTTATTGATATAATTAGTGCATGAAACACAATATGGGAAATGAAAATGTAAATGGCGCAAGTCAGCTTGTTTTTAAATATGCAGCCGTATTTTATATTTTTATTTTTTTGTGTTTTTCTGTCAGTTTGTTGAAGGTTGCGTCTGTAATAACGATATATGCTCAGCAAGATAAACTAACCGCAAGCGATGCCGCCGCTGGTGATAGATTTGGAGATTCGGTATCTATAAGCGGAGATTATGCCATTGTAGGAGCTTATGCCGATGCTAGTTCTCAGGGTTCGGCTTATATTTTCAAACGAAGTGGCGAAACATGGACTGAAATAAAGAAACTAACCGCAAGCGATGCCGCCGCTGGTGATAGATTTGGAGATGAGGTTGCCATAAGTGGAAATTATGCTATTGTTGGAGCATATGCTAACGCTGATGCAGGCGCCTTTTCTGGTTCGGCATATGTTTTTTACAAAGATCAGGGTGGAGTAGACAATTGGGGAGAGGTAAAAAAATTAACCGCAAGTGATGCTGCAGCAAGCGATGTTTTTGGTTTCAATGTGTCTATAGATGGAGAATATGCGGTAGTTGGTGCACATCAAAATGATGATGGCGGGTCTCTTTCTGGTTCGGCATATGTTTTTTACAAAGATCAGGGTGGAGTAGACAATTGGGGAGAGGTGAAAAAAATCATAGCTAGCGATGATGCCGCAGGAGATCATTTCGGAGATGATGTTTCTATAAGTGGAAGTGTTATTGTGGTTGGGGCTTGGGGGGACAGTTCTTTTGCTGGTTCGGCATATGTTTTTTACAAAGATTATGGAGGTTTAAATAATTGGGGACAGTATAAAAAAATAACAGCCAGTGATGCAGCGGCAAGTGATTTTTTTGGGGACAGTATTTCTATAAGTGGAGATTATGTAGTTGTTGGGGCAATCGGCAATGATGATGTAGGTTCTGATTCTGGTTCGGCATATGTTTTTCAGAAAGGCGATTTTGAAACTTGGGGGCAGATAAAAAAATTAACAGCCAGTGATATTGCTGATAGTGATAATTTTGGTGTAGATGTTTCTATAAGTGGAGAGTATGTGGTGGTTGGTGCATATAAAAATGACGATGTGGGTTCTGATTCTGGTTCAGCATATATTTTCTATAAAGATGAGGGTAGTGTAGATAATTGGGGGGAACAAACTAAGATAACAGCAGATGATGCTGCAGACAGTGATTTTTTTGGATGGAGCGTTTCCATAAGTGGAGATTATGCGAATGTAGGGGCTTATGGGAATGATGATGATGGAGCCTTGTCTGGTTCATCCTATATTTTTTATACTGCGCCGTCTAATGCGGCACCATCAGCCACAACTCTTACACCATCACAGACAACCGCAGATATTGTAATGGTTACGACAACAATTGCAGACACTGATGGTGATCTTACCAGTTCTACGTTTCAATATTCTATCAATGGAATTGACTG
This sequence comes from Candidatus Parcubacteria bacterium, assembly GCA_002869205.1. Lineage (GTDB taxonomy): Bacteria > Patescibacteriota > Patescibacteriia > Magasanikbacterales > UBA922 > BM521. Next base: position 15,959 of record PKTJ01000043.1, read on the forward strand.
GACCAATGCAACTATTGGAGATGTGACGCAGAACGAAGCACTTGATGGTGTTGTGACTTCCACTGGAAGTATTCAAGACATTGATACAGATACTGATGCTGATAACAGCGTTGACCTGACTATTGAATGGATGGTTTCTACTGATCTGCCAAACACAGCTACCAATACTGCACAAATACGCATGACACCAAATGATGGTACGACAGATGGTACGACTCAGACATCCGCAGTATTTTCTATTGATACAGCCACACCATCTCCAGCACTTGATGCACTGACCATTAATACCACATCGACAACATCGGTAATTTTAAATCTATCCACTACTACTGATGACAACTTTTCTGAATATATTATTTATTATAGTACTTCAACTCCGGTAACAACGACGAGTACTGAACTTTCTTCATCTACATTTTCTTATTTTGCTTCGAGTACTTGGGAAGGAAATGTAACTACGACATTATCTTCGCTGACTACCAATACACTGTATTATGTAGGTCTTTGGGCATATGATAGTTTTGGTAATAGCACATCTACGGCAAGTGAACTTAGCTTTTATACACTGACACCTAATCCTACTAATTTTGCTACTACGTCACTTACCTCAAGTACGGTTGATTTTTATGTGGATTCATTTGATAATTTTGCTTCGGGAACGTCTGGTTATTATTTTGATCTTGCGTTGTTTGGTGGAGCATCGGTGACAACTACAGGGTGGACGACATCGAGTAATATGTGGTCATTAGATTCGCTTACGCCAAATACACGCTACACTGCATCGGTAAATTATCGTAATGGTGATGGTGTCTTGGCCGCAACATCGACATTAAACTTTTACACATTGGCGGAGGTTCCAGGTGCCTCAACTCTTGCTGACCCAACAAACACTACTGTTGATATTACGGTGAATGCAGGGAATAATCCTGCTGCGACTGAATTTGCACTCTACAATGTGACTGACAGTACGTATATAGACGGGAGTGGTGATGCATCGGGCACCGTCGTGTGGAATACAGCTACGGTTTGGGGCACGATAACAGCGAATGATCTCACACCAAATACCAATTATGAGTTTTATGTAAAAGCAAGAAATGCCAGCGAAATAGAGACTGCTTTTGGAAGTAGTGCAACGGCATACACGGCAGCTGGTACGCCAACATCAGTTACCGCGTCAGTAAGTGGAAGTGATGTGACAGTGAGCTGGTCTGGGACAGCAGCCGCTTATTGGGTAGAAGATAATTCTGATTCTACCCGTAATTCTGGTTGGATCACGGCGACAACATATACTTTTTCAGGTTTGAGCAACGGCGCATATACTTTTAAAGTAAAAGGGAAAAATGCAGAGGATACTGAAACAGTATATGTTTCAGCTAGTGCTGTGCAGGTGAGTGTCGGCGGCGGCGGTTCTACTGATAGTGGAGATGGAAGCACGGATGATTCAAATGATTCTGATTGTTCTACAGTAGAAGAATGTAATGAAGAAATAGAAGAGGACGCAGTGGGTTGGATAAAAATAAATAATGGAGATTTGCAAACGGACTCACATACTGTAACACTAGATATACATCATGATACAGCAAATTTATATAGAGTTGTTGAAGCCTTAGATTTTCAAGACTGTTCTGCAGAGGGGGTTTTTACTGGAGGATTTACATTTTTTAATGGCCCAGACAGAACTAGACCTTTTACATTTTCTGATGGTCCGGGGGACAAAAAAATATGTGTAAAGTTTTATATATCTGGCAAAGGAACAACAGCCCCATACACAGCGGCTATTAATGTGATCGGAGATGAGGAAGAGGTTGAGGAAATTATTCCGCATCCATGTGCTGATTCTCCACCAAATATTTTGAAAATTCAACCGTATAATGTTGGTAATGTACCTATTGACGGTAGTGGAACTATGGATCTGGTAAAAAATAGTCGAAGTGGAAATATAGATATTACTTTTCAAACGTGCAAAGAAGCTACTTTGTATATGAAATATATTAGTGACGAGCCGTTTAGCGATGAAAATCTCGGTGAATGGATTGGAAGTACTAAGCCGATCTGGAATGGAAGATTTCCTACACTTCGATTGGGGCATTCTGCTCTGGGATTATATAATTCCATAAGGTTTAAATTGTATGATTTTCCAGATGTTATATATATGCGTTATGGTGTAAAGGCGCCATTAGCTTCGGCAGCTTTGGCATCTGTTGATCCAAATAATCCTGACATCTTGTTTGGAGATACAATACAAATAGGTACTAATCCTGTTACAACAGTAGATCAATGTACTGAGAATCCGGATCTATATATCTGTAGTGGAGATCATGATGAGGATGGAATTATTGATGGACAGGATAATTGTCCAAGTCATGCAAATGCAGATCAATTAGATACTGATGATGATGGATTGGGGGATGTGTGTGATGAGTGTGTTGATGATGCAACAAATACATGTGGTGATACAGATAAAGATAAGATACTCGATGATTATGATAATTGTTTAAATACACCTAATTTTGATCAGTTAGATACTGATAGTGATGGTCTGGGTGATGTGTGTGATGAGGACATTGATAATGATTCTATTCTTAACCTTTCTGATAATTGTCCATTAATTCCAAATGCAGACCAACTAGATACAGACGGTGATGGAATTGGTGACGTTTGTGATATTCAAAACTCAGTTTGTAATAACAAAATTAAAGAAGGTGACGAAGAGTGTGATACATATGCTCCGGAAGGTTTTTATTGTAATTTATCGTGTGAGTTGGTAGAGACTGAAGAAGAGTCAGTGTGTGGTAATAGTACTGTGGAGGCTGGTGAAACATGTGATGATGGAAATCTTATTTCAGGTGATGGGTGTTCGTCAGTCTGTTTATGGGAATCAGTAGAAGAAGATGTGGTAGAAGATAATGGAGAGGGTGAAGAAGGGGATGAAAGTAGTGGAGAGGCTGATTCGGGTGGAACAGAAAATGCACAAGGCAACGGATCAAATGGTAGCGACAACACTTCGGGAAGTTTTTTTACCAATATTGGTAATGGTGTTGTAGATACATTTAAAAAAATACGAGAAACAGTAGCAAATATTATACCAGAACAGGTGAAAGAAATGGCGCTTCAAACAGTTGAAGCAATTAGAAAAGTAATAGATAACCCTCAGGTTGAAGAAGTAAATGAAAAAATAATTGTACCGGCAATTGCCACCGCAGGTGTTGCCAACGTGGCCGTCGGTTTCCAACTTCCAAATATTTTTGCATTTTTACGATATATATTTGGTCAACCACTTCTTGCTTTGCGTCGTCGCAAGCAGAAGAAGTGGGGAATTGTCTATGATGCGTTTACCAAGCAACCTGTCGGACTTGCAATGGTGCGTATCTTGGACGCACAGACTAAGAAAGTGGTGCGTTCTCAGGTGACCGATGCTCAGGGACGTTATTATCTCATGCTTGATGCTGGTGAATATACTATCGAGGTGGTAAAGACAGGATTTAGTGGATTTAGTGAATATCTCAAGAATAAGGGTGAAGATGCAAAATATATTAATTTATATCATGGTGAGTCATTTGAAATAAAAGAAGAAAGTGGTGAATTGAATTATAATATTCCACTTGATGCGCAGAGTATGTCAGCTGGTACCAAGCAAATACTGAGAGATTATACCAGTAAGGTTTTGCATTACGGAGTTGGTTTGTCTGGTGTTGTCATTACCGCGATATCGTTTATCATTTCGCCAAACGCGATTGTGCTTGCATTTTTCTTTTTCCACCTCCTCCTATTCTCTGTAGCATACATGTTTGGTCACAAGTCATTGAAGGGTGGTTGGGGTACGGTGACTATTGAGGGTGGTGTGAAAAAACTTGGTAAGGTGATTGTGCGTGTGTTTGATGCTGAATATGATAAATTGGTGGGTACTGGTGTGACAGATCGAAAGGGTAGGTATGCAGTGCTTGTAGGTCCAAGCACCTATTATGCAACGTATGAAAAAGAAGGGTTTAAAGAAAAAAAGAGTGATACCATTGATCTCTCAAGTAGAAAAACAGATGGTATGGGTGGGATTATTGGTAGAGATGAGAAGCTTGAAAAGGAGTAATACCCATAGGGCATCAGTGTTCCCTGAGAAGTAAGGAATAGGGATTAAGAAAACTCGTCATAATATTGGCGGGTTTTTTAAATAAGAATATACTTAATATAGCTCCTCCCTCTTTTTAAGAGGGAGGTCGGGAGGGAGTTGTGTAGTATATAAAAGAGACTTCTCTTCATTACTTTTTTAGAAAAAGTAATCAAAAATCGCGAGCTATCAAATTGTTCAGAGAATTTAGGACTCGTCGTCACTCAAGTTGTGAACTCGCTCGCTTTTGGCTCGCTCAAATAACACAACTTGTCCTGCGGAACGTTCCTCCTTGTTTCTAAATTCAACTTCACAATTTGAAGGCTCGCATTTGTGAGTTTTATTATTTTTTATTGAGTTTCTCCCCGGACCCCCTTTGGTTATTCTGATTCATTCTCGGGTCTGGAAACCAGGGCTCTTTTTTGATACACTATAACTGTTATTTAATAATATATTTATATATGTCAAAAATCAAAGTAGCGATTAATGGATTTGGGAGGATTGGGCGTCATGCGTTCAAGATTGCAAAAGAGAACAAACACCTCGAAGTGGTGGCAATTAATGATCTTACAGATAATAAGTCTCTCGCACATTTGCTTAAATATGATACTGCGTATCCTGACACAGGGTATGAGGTTGGGTATGATGATGACCATCTGATTGTGGATGGTAAAAAGGTAAATGCATATTCAGAAAAAGATCCAAGTCAGCTTCCATGGAAAGACCTTGAGGTTGATGTGGTGATTGAATCTACCGGTGTATTTCGAACACGAGAGAAAGCCGGTTTGCATTTGGAAGCAGGAGCCAAAAAAGTCGTGTTGTCAGCACCAGGAAAAGGTGAAGGTATAGAGACATTTGTGAGAGGATTAAATTGTGAAAGTTATAAAGAAAGTAAGGCAGAAGTCATTGATAATGCATCTTGTACTACCAATTGTACCGCTCCCGTTATGCGTGTGATGGAGGATAGTTTTGGTATTGAAAAGGCAATGCTTACGACAATTCATTCATACACTGCTGACCAAAATATCCAAGACGGTCCACACAAAGATCTTCGTCGTGCCAGAGCCGCTGCACAAAATATGGTACCGACTTCTACAGGTGCCGCTGTTGCTACAACCAAGGTGGTGAAAGAGGTCGAAGGAGTGTTTGATGGAATTGCGGTTCGTGTACCAACCATTACTGTTTCACTTGTAGACTTTAGTCTCGTGCTCAAAAAAGATGTAACAGTAGAAGAAGTAAATGAAGCGCTTTCTAAAGCATCAAAAGGTTATCTCAAGGGAATCCTCGATGTCACAAACGAGCCGCTTGTATCCTCTGACTTCATTGGTAATGCATATTCATCCATTGCAGACCTCGGAATGACTAAGGTCGTTGGTGGAAATTTGGTAAAAATTATTTCTTGGTATGATAATGAGTGGGGGTATGCGAACAGACTTGTGGAGATGGTAGAGATCGTCGGTAAGAGCTAGATCCTGATTTCCGGATAATCCAGATTGACGGATATTGTGATTCAGATTTACAGATAAATTGTGGGGTTAATTTATAATTTCCTATGTATGGAAAAGAAAAATTACTCTACAAAGATTTAACGTACAAAATTAGAGGAATTTTATTTAAAATTCATAATGACTTAGGAAGATTTTGTAATGAAAAGCAGTATGGAGATGCTTTTGAGCAAGGTCTTACAGACGAAGGAATTGAATATGAGAGAGAAAAGATACTACATATTAGTTTTGTTGGAGAGAAAAAAGGACGAAATAGGATCGATTTTCTTATAGAAGACAAAATAATAATTGAGCTGAAATGTGTAAGTTGTTTAGGTCGTGGAGACTATCACCAGTGTCAGAGATATTTGAAAAGTAGTGGTCTTGATTTAGCTTTATTGGTTAATTTTAGACCTAGATATCTATTAATTAGAAGAATTTTAAATTATCAAAAACATAATAAGGAAGATGGCAATCCGTAGATCTGGATTATCCGGAAATCCGAATCTCAAAGTATCCCTATGAAAACCATAAAACAAATTCGTAATCTCAAAGGCAAAAATGTGCTTGTGCGTGTAGATTTTAACGTGCCGATAAAACGTGGCAAGGTGCTTGACGATACACGACTTCATGCATCGCTTCCTACGATTGAGTATCTCATGAAGAAAAAAGCAAAAGTTATTTTGGTTACGCATATTGGACGCCCTGGTGGAAAGGTTGTTGCCAGTTTGAAAGTTGATCTGGTGGTAAAAAGATTATCCGAGTTACTCAAGAAAAAAGTTACGAAACTTGAAACAGAAAATTGGCGTTTGAGTGACAAAAAGAAAATGAATCTTTTGAAAAAGATAGACAAAATGCGTCCAGGACAGGTCGCTCTGATGGAAAATATTCGTTTTTCACAAGATGAGAAAAAAGATACTGGTACACTGAGTCAAGAACTTGCTAACTTGGTAGATTACTTTGTACTTGATGGTTTCGCAGTGGCGCATAGACCATCTGCTTCGGTCGTAGGCGTAGCACAATATGTACCGAGTTATGCTGGTTTGCTTTTAGAAAGTGAGATCAAAGGTCTGGAGAAGGTTTTGCAAAAACCAAAGGCCCCTTTTGTCGTGGTGCTTGGTGGTGCAAAGATGGAGACTAAAGTTCCTGTTATGAAAAAGCTTGTTCCGTTGTGTGACTTTATGCTTATTGGTGGCGGAGTTCTCAATACATATCTCAAGGCAAGGGGGTACGGTGTAGGAAGTTCGCTTATTGATATGACATTCAAAAAAGAAGCTCTGAATTATGGAAAAAGGAAAAAAGTAATCAAGCCGGTAGATGTAGTTGTAGGTTCTCGCGATGGAAAGAGTTATCGTTTGGTTGCACTCAAGAAAACTCCACATAAAATCTGTAAAAAAGGTGAAGAAATACTTGATATTGGACCACATTCTATCAATTTATATTCACAATTTATCAAAGAGGCTGAAACATTGGTATGGAATGGTGCTATTGGATATTTTGAACAAAAACCATACGATATAGGGACTTTGTCAGTGGCACGTCTTGTTGCTGGTCGATCAAAAGGTCAGGCCTATGGTGTGATAGGTGGGGGAGAGACTCTGCAGTCTATGGATATGGTTGGAATGACTGAATTTGTAGATCTTGTTTCTACTGGCGGTGGTGCCATGCTTGAGTTTCTTTCAGGCAAAAGATTGCCAGGTATAGATGTGGTGTGTAAAAAATGATTCTATCCCCATATTAAGCGAAAAATCCTCTACAATATGTAGGGGATTTTTGATATACTTAAGCCATATTTATTATAATTTTTTTATCTATGTCTTTTTCTATAAAAGATAGAGTTTATCATATCACCAGAGAATACGTTTATTTAGGTATTGCTGTACTTTTTCTGGGTATTGCTGGTGTGATGGTGCCACAGCTCTATGATGGTTATGTAGATGATGTGATGGCCGAGACCACGTTTAGTGCGGCAGCCACGATATCAGAAGAGGCACTCAGTCATCGAAACATTTTGAAATTACAGAAGATAAATGGTGTTTATTATACATCTTATTTGACACCAGCTTTGGGTGGTGGTTTAGGGGATATTACCATAGCCACTTCTACTGATGGTGTGAATTGGGGTTTTCCGTATGATGCCGTTTCTGGGACATCTCCTAAAGATTATGGTTTTGGCTATTATGAACAAGGTGGTTATTTTTATGCAGTTTTTTCTGATTATAATTATGGTAATTATAACACCACAGAGATAGTATTCACTACGTCATCAGATGCTATCACGTGGTCTGCCACCTCGACTGTATTTGACCTGCCGATAAATGGATTTAATCCTGATATTTTTTCATCGATGGTTTCTTCAAGTAATTATTTGTCTTTTGCCTATTATGATGATGATGTCATAGCTTTTGTCGTGGCTACATCGACGGATGGTTCGAGTTGGTCTACATCTACCATTGCAAGTGATATTTTTGGTGCAGAAGGTTTTGCTGTAGATGGTAATGGTACAATGCATGCATTGTATACCGTTCCTTCTGATGAAAATTTTGATCAGAATACACAAGTACATTTGTATTATGCAAGTTCGACGGATGATGGTAACACATGGACGAGCAGTGTGATTGATAGAGTCGACTATCAAAGTTATGTCACCGAAATTATTGGATCAATAGCCGTAGATAATAGTGGTAATCCGGGTATTGCATATTATACTTCGGATGAAATTAGTGATTTTGTCTGGACACAAGATGGTGATGAGTGGAGTTGGGCAGGAGATGGTACCGTGACTACTTCATTGAAGTATGCTAAATATGCAGATTCTGATTGGTCTTCGTCTACTATAGCAACAATTCCTTTATCGATTGTGAGTACGACGGATGGTTTGAGTATGAGACCGAGTTTGACATTCAATGAAGATAATGAGGCTATATTTGCTGGTGCTTGGACAAGTTTTTATCCAAATTTATTCGTCAATACTGATGCTGCAGACACCTCTCAATTTGATACGACTCAAATAGATAATAAATCGCTCGTAAATCTTCCCTCAAATAATGTTGGATTAAGTTTATTTTATAATACGAGCACGGATGATGTTGTATTCGTGTATAGTGCCGATGATGGATCAGGGAGTGATATGGATCTGTTTTTTGTCACGAGCTCGGTACTTACTGTAGAAACAGTGCTAGACCCTCCTAGTAATCTCGCTGTTACTCCTTCTGATACGGACCAGATAAATGTGTCATGGGATGCCGTATCTGGTGCGACGAGCTATGTATTATACCGAGATACAAATAGTGGTTTTACAGACACAACTACAGTGACAACAACTGCTTCTACAAGTTATAGTGATACAGGACTGGTGTATGGCACAACGTATTATTATAAAGTAGCGACCGTCAATGGCGCGGGAACGGGGACACCGTCTGCATCAGTGAACACATCTACAGTTGCGTGGGATGGAAGTTTGAGTACGGTACTTAGTGTGGATACTAATTCATTTACACGATTAATATACGCGAATTCACAATACTATTATTTTTATACTAATTCTCCTGACAGTGATTATAACATTTATTTGACAACGTCGACAGATGGTACGGACGAGAGCTGGAGTGAGCCAAATGAAATAGTGAGTACGATCAAATCTATTACAGACCCTGTTAAGCCTATATACGATATACTTTACGATAGCACAGATGATTATTTTGGCTTGACATACTATGTATCTTCTACAGGTGTAATGGCTTTTACAACTTCAAGTGATGGTGTCACATGGGCAACCAATGTGCCAATATATACTGAGTTGGTTGCTGATAATGTATTTATGAATAATCTGAGTATTTCAGATGGTACGAGCTATATAGCTGTTGGATATGGGGTGAATGAAGTTGCATACTCGAGTGATACTGGTGCCACGTGGTCAACATCGAGTCTAGGCTTGTCTGGGGACAGCTCATCCTTGATAAATATAGAGATAGATAGTAGTGGATATTTACACGCTGCTTATATTGATGAGAGCACTCCGGCTTTTGTGTATACATCCTCTACAGACAATGGTGATACATGGTCTTCAAGCACAATTTACACTGCTTCTAATTATGATTTTGGTCATGACAAATTTATGTTGGATGGAAATGAAAGACCTGCTTTATTATTCGGAGATAGGACGAGTGGTAGCTATGAGACAGCGACAGGTAACATGTATTTTAGCGTCTTAGAGGATGGTGCCTGGTCAGAGGGTTTGATTAGAGAGATCGATTTTCCCTATACGACAGATAGTGAATTGGCTTTTTCTGATTTGAATTTTTACGGAGCACGACCGTATATGGTTTATGTGGGTGAAAGTAGTTATCCTGACTTTGCTTATAGTACGAGTACCGCTGATCCATTTACGATGAATGTTTCAGAAAATTACGGCTCAAATGGTGAGGTGGTAGGTGAACAGGGGAAAATGTCTATGGCCTATGACAGTAGTAATACGACCGTGGCAGTAGCTTATGTGAATAGTAGTGGTGAGCTGAAATTTGTCACCAGCTCTATGGATCTCGTCACCTATACTCCTGGTACTCCAACTGCAGTTGCTACGAGTGACACTACTATGACGGTTACGTGGTCAGCAAATTCAAATCTGTCTGGCACAACGTATGAATTATACAATGTTACAGATTCAGAAGTGATAGACACGACTACAGAAGTATCTTATTCGGTTACTGGCCTTACAGCTGAAACAAGCTATCAGTTTAAGGTAAGAGCACAATATGTATCAGATGATAGTTTGTATACAGATTATTCTGCCAACTCTACTGCAGTGTCTACAGATGCAGCCGATGAAGAAGAGGAAGAATCAACACCAGTAACGTCAGGCGGAGGTTCTTCGCCAGCACCATCACCTCCGCCAGCACCAAGCACAGCAGCTCCTGCGTCTGTGAGTGTAGTGGTTACGCCAAATGCACCACAGGCGGTCTCTGTGGGGAATGCTTCACATACGGTGACAGCATCAGCACCAGGTGCTGATGGAGCGGTGACTATTCTTATTCAGTCAGATCCTGTAACCATTATTCTTAAGCCTGGTGAAGAAGAATTAATTGATACGGATAGTAATTTTGAAGATGATTTGTTCGTGAGACTCGATTCCGTGGATGGAGACAATGTAAGTCTTACAATTGCTGCGATAGATGATTTGGAATTTAGTATTAACAAAGCTCTTTCTACGACAGATTCGCGAAATGTAAAACTGTACTTCAATTCACCAGAAGCTACTCAAATGGCAATCTCAGATTCAAGTGATTTTTCTGGAGTTTCATTTCAATCATACAAAGACGAGGCTTCATGGATATTGACTAAGGGTAATGGTACGAAGACTATCTATGTGAGATTTCGAACAGCTGCCGGTGGTACACGAACGGTTACTGACACTATTGTATTAGAAGGCCAGGATACAGATCAGGTAGAACAGGGAAATGAGTGTGGTTTAACTTCACAAAAAGCATATAAATACGCAAGTTCACCATCTGTGTATTATGTCACTGATGACTGTACGAAGCGCGCTTTTTCACGATCAGATATTTTCTTCACCTATTTTGATTCATGGAATGATGTACACCTAACAACCAAATCTAAATTAGATGCTATTTCTAATGACACTCTTGGTTTTATGCCTCTTGGGCCAAATTATGATCCAAAGTATGGGGCATTGGTAAAAGTGGTATCATCTCCTCGAGTATACTTATTACTTGGTACTGAAAAATATTGGATTACATCACCAGATGTGTTTACGTCGCTTAATTATGCTTGGGGATGGATAGAAGATGTAGATGAAAGGCTCCTTGAAAAATATACAACTGGATCAGAAATCACCTATACAGACCATCATCCAAACTATACACTCGTGAAATACGAGAATGATTCAAAGATCTACAGACTTGAGCCTCAGGGAGATAGACAGGTTAAACGTTGGATTGCAGGGGAAGATGCATTTAATTCTCTCAATTTCCGTTGGGATCGAATCGTTACTATTTCTGAGGAAGAGGTGTATGATACAGGAGAAGAATTAAGCAGTGCCTCAAGTCAAGTTCAATCAAGTGGCTCGTACATGTTTAGCTCGTTCTTATCTTTTGGGGATAGTGGTGAAGAGGTTAAGCAGCTTCAGCTTAAACTGCAAGAATTAAATTATTTATCACAAGACATTGAGGTAAATAGTCATTTTGGGCCATCCACAAAAGAGGCTGTTATGAAGTTGCAGCAAGAACATAATCTTACTCCAGCACAAGGGTATGTAGGTCCTGGAACAAGAGCTGTCTTGAATAGTCTTTAATTAATATCACTTTTTGAGAAAGTAGGTACGTTGTGCCTACTTTTTGTTTGGTAGTTTGATCAAAAATATGGTACAATAAAATAAGTTTCTACTTTATAACTTTCTACTTTTAACTAAAAATATTATGCCTGTCAAAAAAGCAGCTGGAACTGGCGCGCGCCGTCCCAAAAAACCTATCGCCTCACCTCCTCTAGGGAGTGAGAAAATGGATGATGTGAGAAAACTTTGTCATCCTCATGCACATATGTCACATTTACATCGCACACATACACCATGTTGTGGTGGTTTTGCAAAGAAATTACTTGTGACATTTGTTGGAATCTTACTTGTGTATATGATTGTGTATGTTGGCACCTTAATTCGTAATGAAATAAAAGCATACGATTATATCGGTATGTCTGATCGAATGGAACGTACTATTATGGTAGATGCTGTTGGAACTGTAGAGGTAAAACCAGATGTGGCAACGCTTCGTATGGGTGTGACTACCCAGGCTGACACAGTACAAAATGCTCAAACTGAAAATACTGAAAAAATGAATGCCCTGCATTTACGTATCGAGGCGCTCGGAATTTCTAGAGATGATGTAAAAACTACAAATTACGATGTATATCCACAGTATGATTGGACTGCTGAGGAAGGAAGTGAACTGGCAGGTTATGAAGTGAGTCAAAGTGTGATGATAAAAATGAAAGATACTGATGTGGCTGAAAAAGTGCTTGCACTCGCGGGAGAGCTTGGTATTACTGATGTTGGTCAGCTTGAATATATTGTCGATGATCGAGAGGTATATCTTGCAGAGGCTCGCAAAGATGCACTCAAAAAAATCGCTGATAAAGCCGCAGTTCTTTCAAGGTCACTCGGTGTACGGTTTGTGAGTATTGCAAGTTATGATGAATATGAGGCTGGTGGAAATGATTATGGAATGGGGCGTATGTTTGCAGAAGTAGGATTTGGCGGCGGATCTCCCGAACCTGTTCTTGAAGAAGGCTTAAATGAGATTAGTCTCAATGTGACTGTCTCATTTGAGATTAGATAATAGTAGATAACTTTTATAAAAAATGACCTTTACAGTGGGTCATTTTTTTATTATAATATATTATATATAATATATTTAATATTTTTCTATGGGAGAAATACCAATTCCAGAAGAGGTATTACGCGAACAACGTGGTACGGATCGTGTAGGTGATACGCTAAAACAAGGTACAGGAGCTGAAATAGAAGGTGTAAAAGATGGTAGTCTCCGTGAAGGTGATGAACTTTCTTATACAACACGTGCAGGTAACGAAATCGATGTACGTGTAAAAGGCGGATCAGAAGATCCCGTAGATAAAAAAGGATTACAATTTGAGCATATACCAAAAGAGGGAGAAGAAAAATTACCTGATTTTGCTATTACAGGTAGACAAACAGAGCAGGGTCAGTCTGGTGTATCTCAATCAGAAGGAACGCCTATTGATTCAACAGGTTCTGGTTCAGTAGAACAGCCTGTTGATTCTGTAAAAAGCTCCGAATTTCCAAATACAGAGAACTTTGGGCATAAAGCAACTGACGCAGAATTGGATAAATTTCACAAAGGGTTTGGTTCAGGAAATGATGACTATGAAAGTCTACAAAGACAGGCAGAAGCTGTTCAAATAGAAGGTTTGAAAGGAGAAATTGCACAAATGCCAGAAAATAATGTGGGTAGGCAAGCTACGCCAGATGATGCGTCTCAATTTTATAAAGGACTTGCATCTCAAGATGATGATAAATTACAGGTGGAGAGGCAAATTGGTGGGGTTGAGCCACCAAATCAAGATGAAAATCAAGATGAAAATCTTTCCCTGGCAGCCTAAGATAATTATGTATTTAAAAACAGCCTTCACGAGAGGTTGTTTTTTTTGTATAATGGTTATGTCATCCTGAGTCCGAAAGACGAAGGATCTTTCTTACCTAAGACTTTTGGTAAGATACAGACATATATTTAAAAAAGAGCGCAGTAAGATAGATTCTTCACTTCGTTCAGAATGATAGAACTATGAAAAAAACAACTATCAAAAATGTCACTGCACGTGAGATTATCGATTCTCGAGGGAATCCAACAGTTGAGGCGAAGGTATTTTTAGCTGATGGGACGGTGGCAAAAGCAGCGGTCCCTTCTGGGGCATCTACTGGTACACATGAGGCACTTGAGCTTCGTGATGGGGCCAGGAGGTATGGAGGTAAAGGTGTTTTAAAAGCTGTGAAAAATATAAATACACTTATTGCAAAAGCTCTTAAAGGTAAAGATGCGTCGATGCAGCGAAAGATAGATGAGGTCATGCTTGAGCTTGATGGTACTGATAATAAAAAGAAACTTGGTGCCAATGCAATTCTTGCGGTATCTCTTGCGTGTGCACGAGCCGCAGCGTTATCAAAAAAGAAGCCACTCTATAAACATATTCGTGACACATATAGACTCAAAGAAAAAGGATGGCGTATGCCAATTGCAACCATGAATATTTTGAATGGAGGACGTCATGCTGACAATAATCTGACGTGTCAGGAATTTATGGTGGTACCGATTCATAAACGCATGTCTGAACGCGTGCGTATGGGGTCTCAGATTTTTCATTCTCTCAGAGCAATTTTGAACAACAAGGGCTATGCAACAGGAGTGGGTGATGAAGGTGGTTTTGCTCCTGATTTGCTCAACAATGAACGTGCTATACAGCTTATCATAAAAGCGATCCGTGATTCTGGTTTTACGCCAGGAAAAAATGTCTTTATTGCGTTTGATATCGCAGCATCAGAGTTTTATCGCAAAGGTAAATATTATTTTGCATCTCCTTCACAGTCTGCCACAGCAGACAAAATGATTCGTGTGCTTCAATCTTGGGTAAAAAGATATCCTATCATATCCATAGAAGATCCTCTTGCAGAAGATGACTGGGAAAACTGGAAGATCTTTACCAAAAAATTAGGCAAGCGTGTTACCATTGTTGGTGATGATTTGTTTGTTACTAACAGTGAACGGATCCAAAAGGGAATTGACGAAAAAGTAGGTAATGCTGTTTTGATCAAACTCAATCAAATAGGGAGTTTATCAGAAACCGTTGACGCAATTTATTTGGCAAAGAAAAATAAATATAAGATTTCCGTCTCTCATCGTAGTGGAGAGACTGCAGACACGTTTATTGCAGATCTGGCCGTTGCAGTTAATTCTGACTTTATCAAGACAGGGTCAATGAGTAGGAGCGAGCGTGTTGAGAAATATAATAGATTGATGGAGATTGAACAAGAGATCGGTGTATAAAAGATATAAAAACAAAAAATAGAGAAAATTCTCTATTTTTTAATATGTTATTTTTTTATATTTCTTTACTTATCCCCCAGAGGTGTTCAAAAATATTGAGTTGTGTTTGGTGTATATGTAAATCGTCTATCATGATTCCCATCATGTCATCTTTTCTAAGAGTGAGATAGCTTACCTTGGTGTCATAGATATGGATACTTGTGTGAGCTGGTTTTATTGCTTTATCAAGCATGCGAATGCCAAGAAGTGTACTTTTTTCTTTAAGTGCAAGTTTTTTTGCTTGAGGAGTGTTGTATACAAGCATTTTTTTCTCTAATTTTCTTTGTTCACACATGAGTCTGTAGCGTTTGTTTATTTGTGGAAGATGTTTTAGGGATGCTTCTATATCTACAATTGAGTATATTGGTTTGGAAGATATAAATGTGTCTTCAAGTGCTTCGGATATTCCTTCTTTTCCTCCAAAAAAATGAACACCAGGTTTATGTTTTGTAAGGTTGTATTGTGGCATGAGGGACTTGAGTGTATTTTGTAAATCTTGTGAGATTCGTTCAGTTTCATTTCTTTTTTCATCTGCGAGAGGTGCGAGCTTGGATGGGTGCGCTGGACCATAGAGAGCGACCTTGCCTTGTTTTCTATAGGTAATAAATTTGCGTGATAAAAGACTGCTCAATGTTTCATATACGGTTGTTCTACTCATGTTTGTGATTTTGATCAACGCAGGAACACTCAATTCGCCTTGTTTGTTGAGTATGAGGTAGAGTGTAGCTTCGTGTGGGGCAAGACCACAGGATACGAGTGTATTGTGTTCAAATTTCATAAAATTAATATGACTAGAATGTTCTGTTCGTTGCTTGTTCTATATTTGGTCGATGAATAATGAGAAGTAGTATGGATGGTACAGCAAAATACAGAAATAGTTTTAAATCATCAGTCATAACACCAAGTACAAGACCATAAATTGCAATTGATTCTGCCATTGCATTTTTAAGTAGAAACGATACAAAATAGGCGGTAATAAGGCGCATGTCTTCACGTTCTTTTTCATCCATTTTGTCTAATGGTTGATTAGGGTGGTGGTTTTGTAGTTTAATTTGCGATGTCATTTTTTTGACAAGAAAATCGGGGAAGAAAAATGATAGCATGCCTATTACGATTGATATTATAACTAAGGTGGAAACAAAAGCATTGTTGGGCGGGGTAGAGCTTAATTCAGTTCCAGTCATTGTAATTTTGTATAAGACACCCATATAGAAAATAGGGGCAATTAAAAATATTCCCCAGATGAGGTTCATTTTTAGCTTCAAAGACTTGGACGTTTTCTCAAAATGAGGCGTAGGCATATTTTTTAGCTTATTTATTAATATAATAACTTGTGTAAGTATATACCAAAAGGCAGGATTGAATCAATCCTCAAAATAGGCTATACTATCTCTACTATGACAGGATCAAAAGTACCAAAAAAACAAGTAAAAAGTAAGCGTGAAGGACCTACGCTTCTTATTATTTTAGACGGATTTGGGCTTGCTGACCCGAAAGAAAAGGGGAATGCAATAACGCCTCAGACCGCGCCACATATTTTTGGGTATATGAAAAAGTATCCAAATTCAACACTCAAAACATATGGTGAGCATGTTGGATTGTTCAAAGGTCAGCAAGGTAATTCAGAAGCAGGGCACATGAATATTGGTGCTGGTAGAATTGTAAAACAAGACTTAGTTGAAATTTCAGACGCAATCCATAATGGGACGTTCTATAAAAAAGAAGCTTTCAAACAAGCTATTCATCATGTGAAGAAGTACAAAACTGCCGTTCATATTATGGGACTTTTGACTGATGGCAATAGTGCTCATGCGTATCCTGAACACTTGTATGCGACGCTTGAACTGTGCCGTCGTGAAAAAATAGACAAAGTTTATTTGCATCTATTTACTGATGGACGAGATTCACCTCCACATGCTGCGGCGACGTATTTATACGAATTACGTGGGCATATGATGGCACATGAAAAGATAGCAACAATTATGGGGCGCTTTTATGGAATGGATAGAAATAAATATTGGGATCGTACCAAACAGGCATACGAAGCTATGATACTTGGCAAAGGTTGTGCCGCCCCAAGTGCTGAAGAGGCAATATCTCAGAGTTACAATCGCAATGAAACAGATGAGTTTATTTGTCCAACGGTAATTGTCGAGGGAAATAAACCTGTGGCAACGATCAAAGATAATGATGCTATATTTTTTATTAACGCACGTAGTGATAGGGCGCGACAGATTACCAAGGTTTTTGTACAAAAGGATTTCAATAAGATGAATCCAGGAAGTTTCAAGCGTGCGAAGTATCCAAAAAACACACGATTTGTTGCTATGACAGATTTTGGCCCAGATCTTGAAGGCATTTTTACGGTATTTCCATCTCCTGACTTGGTTGGCACTTTGCCAATGGCGCTTCACGAGAAGGAACAACTATATATTGCAGAGTCAGAGAAGTATGCACATGTGACATACTTTATAAATGGTGGTTATGCAGATCATGTAGGAGGGGAAGTCCGTATGAAGATTGATTCAAAAGAAACAAAAAGCTATGACAAAAAACCTGAGATGTCAGCCGCAGGAGTTGCTGATGAAATTATTCGTTATTTAGAAAAAGATTACTTGGATTTTTGTTGTGTAAATTTTGCCAATCCAGACATGGTTGGTCATACAGGAAATCTTCAAGCAGGAAAGAAAGCAGTGGCAGAAGTGGATTCTCAGGTGAAGAGAATTGTTGACATAATTGTGAAAAAAAATGGACAAGCGCTTATTATCGCAGATCATGGAAATGCAGAAGTGATGATAAATAAAAAAACAGGAGAGATTATGACTGAACATACCACTAATCCGGTGCCGTGTATATTGATCAAGAATAATATCGAAGGCATAAAAATTAAAAATGGTATTTTGGCGGATGTCGCACCAACTATCTTGAAGATGATGGGTGTGGAGAAGCCAGAAGAGATGACCGGAAAATCTTTAATTTAGATCCTGATATTCAGATACCCGTAGGGCATCCCTCTTCGGGGATAATCCAGATTTACAGATATCTGTAAATCTGGATTATCCGGAAATCAGAATATTATTATGAATAGACCAAAACCAGTAGTGCTCGCTATCCTCGATGGATGGGGTATTGCACCTGACGGCAAAGGAAATGCTATCACACGAGCAAAGACTCCTACGTTTGATAAGTTTGTGCGTGAGTATCCTGCCATGACCCTTTTTGCTTCGGGAAATGAAGTCGGTTTGTCGTTTGGTGAAATGGGTAATTCTGAGGTAGGGCATCTCAATATTGGTGCAGGTCGTGTGTATTACCAAACACTCCCGCGTATTAATAAGACCATTGATGATGGAACTTTTTTTGATAACAAAGCGTTTTTGTCTGCGACAGATCGTGTCAAAAAAAATAAATCAAAACTACATTTGATTGGACTGGTAAGTCCGGGAAATGTGCATGCAAGTCAGGATCATTTATATGCACTTTTGGAATTGGCAAAAAAACAAAAAGTAAAAGAAGTCTATGTACATGTCATACTCGATGGACGTGACACGATATATAATTCTGGCATTGATTTTGTAAAACAACTACAGAAAAAAATGAAGAAGTTGAAGGTGGGGGAGATCGCGAGTATCTCTGGTCGATATTTTGCTATGGATCGAGATAATAGATGGGACAGGTGTGAGAAAGCATATCTTGCGATGGCAGAAGGAAAATCGTCTGAATATTTCAAAGATCCGGTAGACGCACTAGAGAGTTCGTATAAAAATGAAGTATATGATGAGGAGTTTGTACCTGTCGTAATAGGAAAAGAAGGTAAGCCTACTACAATCGTAGAAAAGGGCGATGCAGCAATATTTTTTAATTTTCGTCCAGATCGTGCGCGTCAGTTGACCAAAGCATTTGTGCTGCCTGGGTTTAGTAAATTTGATCGAGAGTATATAAAAGACTTGTTTTTTGTCACTATGACTGAGTATGAAAAAGAAACTCCAGTGACTGTGGCATACAATCCGGTAGTCGTACATAATTCTCTCGCAGAGGTTATAAGCAAGGCAGGGCTCAAACAATTTCATATTGCTGAGACAGAAAAATATGCACACATTACTTTTTTCTTAAATGGTACTGTTGAAGATCCTTTTGATAAGGAAGATCGTCTCATTATTCCTTCGCCAAAAGTGTCTTCATATGACAAGGCTCCAAAAATGTCAGCCTCAAAGATTACCAAAGAAGTTGTGAAGGCTATTGAATCAGACAAGTATGATGCTATTATCTTAAACTATGCAAACGCTGACATGGTAGGGCATACAGGAGATACCGATGCCACAATAAAAGGTTGTGAAGAAGTAGACAAAGGTTTAGGAAAAATTGCTGATTATATTTTGGCACAAGATGGTGTCTTACTTGTCACTGCTGATCATGGTAATGGCGAAGAAGTGTCCAATTTACAAACAGGTGAAATGGACAAAGAACATAGTACCAATCCGGTGCCTTTTCTCATTGTTGGGAATGAATATAAAGGTCAGGCAGGATCTGCTGGCGATCCCCCAGATGGAGATATGAGTTTGATGCACCCTGTGGGAGTTTTGGCTGATGTGGCACCAACCATGCTAAAGATCTTGGATGTAGACCAGCCAAAAGAAATGACAGGTAGGGCATTGATATAAATTTAAAATTTTTAATTTGCAATAATAAAACTCCTGTTTATAGGAGTTTTATTATTGCGCAGAATTTATTTTTGAATTTCGCCGCGTATGTGTTCAATTATTTCGTTCTCTACATCTTTTAAATTTTTTCCTGTAATTTTGAATGTCGTTTCGTCTTCGTCACCTTCTGCTCCGTATTTTTTCATGATGTTTGTTGCGTGATGAGAGGGGAGTATTCGCAATGTTCCTTCGATGTGTTCTTCTTGTGGATGTTCGTTTAATAGTAAGATGAATTGCGCTTCTGGAGATGTAGTAATGAGTTCATCTACAATCGTATCTAGATCTTTGCGCTCTGCACCAGAACGGACAAAGTCATCGCGCGTGAGTGTTGTCCACACAAGACCGTGTGTTACATCATGTTGTAAATTAGACAAGGCTGCACCCCATAGTTTGAACGTAGAAATAGACTTTGTCTGATAAAGATTTTTTATAATAAATGATCTATCGGCACCAAAGTCTACCAGCTTACTAGCCACGTTAAGTGTTTGTGGGCGAACTTTTTTCTTTTTAAAACTATTGGTTCCTGCAATCAATCCAGTGAGTAATGCATTTGCTACGTGTCGATTTATAAACTCTTCTTTGATATCGGATAAAATATTATATACGATTTCAGCGCTCGTACTCGCAGGTAAATCAATAACATTGATCGCACCAAAATGTTCGTTGGTGCTTTTGTGATCGATATTAATCACAGGAGTAGAATAGAAAAAATCTTCATGGTCAGTATATATATTTCCAAGAGATACAAGATCGGGTGTATCAATTACTATAATGAGGTCATACTTAAATTCAGTCTGGGATGTTTTTATTTGATCCTTTGAAATATACCCTGTTTTTGGGGTAATAAAAATACGAAGTTTTTCATCCTTCATATCATAGCTGAGTTCTGACAAACCAGATTTTTCAGTATCGAGTGTAATAATAAATTGGTGGAGATCACCGATTTTAGATTTGATTTTTTTACTTCGCTTGAGGAAAGAGTATTGTGAAGATAGCACAAAATTGTCACATACGACATCTGCGCGTTTTTTCATCTGTTCGAGGAAGAGTTTGAGTGCTAGAGCACTTGCGAGTGCATCGCCATCAAAATGTTTTTTGAAGGTGATGAGTATATTCTTTTTCTCTTCCAAGAGCTTTTTCAATTGTTCAGTCTGATTTAGTGCCATATGTGTATTAACTACAATATAGATATTCAAAAACTATCCATAGTGCAGTCCCCAAATCTAGTTTGGAGCGGATAAGAGAGTATACCGGAATAAGGATTTTATGTCAACCTTGCGAAATAATCCTTAATGTGGATAAGAATACTTATTTTTTGGCTAAAATAAGCCTATTTCTTGCATTTTTTGGTGAAATGATTTAAACTTACTATTAAGAGTTTTTATGATACATATATGGATCTAGAAAAAGAGATTCTTCTTATCAAAGAAAGGAATCAGAAAGTCGAGCTCAATAAGGCTTGGGAGAATTCTTTGATTCGAAAAGTAATGATTTTAGTACTCACATACGGGGTCATTGTCTTGTTCATGTATGTTTCAGATATCGAAAGACCGTGGCTCAATGCCACGGTACCATCAGTGGGTTTTTTCCTCTCAACATTAACATTACCATTTATAAAAGAATGGTGGATAAAGAAAAATTTTAAATAATATGAAAGAATTACCAAAAGCTTACGAACCAAAGCAATACGAAGATGATATTTATAAACGCTGGGAAGAGAGCGGGTTTTTTAATCCTGATACTTGTATTGAAAAAGGTGTGTGTGAGAAAGACGCAGAGACATTTAGTATCGTACTTCCTCCACCAAATGTTACTGGTACGCTTCACATCGGACATGCAGTAATGCTTGCAATTGAAGATGTAATGGTTAGATATCATAGAATGAAAGGGGATCGAACCTTGTGGATTCCAGGGACTGACCACGCTGCCATTGCTACTCAAGAGAAAGTGGAGCGTATTTTGTGGGACGAAGAAAAAAAGACACGTCATGATCTCGGACGTGAAGAATTTCTGGATAAAGTAAATACATTTGCAAGTGATAGTCATGATCGTATCGTAAATCAAGCAAAAAAAATGGGGACGTCAATGGATTGGTCTCGTGAATATTATTCACTTGATGAGGACCGTAATCTTGCAGTGAGAAAAGCTTTCAAAAAAATGTACGACGAAGGGCTGATCTATAGAGGTGATCGTATTGTAAATTGGGATCCAAAAATGCAATCAAATGTTTCTGATATTGAAGTAGTGAGAAAAGAAGAAAAAGCCTCCTTTTATTATTTTCAATATGGTCCATTTGTAATTGGAACATCTCGACCTGAAACTAAATTTGGTGATAAGTACGTGGTAATGCATCCAGATGACAAGAGATATAAAGATTATAAGCATGGTGATACATTTGAGTGCGAATGGATTAATGGTAAAATCGTTGCAACTATTATAAAAGATGAAGCAGTGGATCCAGAGTTTGGAACAGGTGTCATGACAATCACACCTTGGCATGATGCAACTGACTTTTTTATGGCGGAACGTCATAATTTAGACAAAGAACAAGTAATTGATTTAGATGGGAATCTAATGAGCATTGCTGGAGAGTTTTCTGGTATGCATATTCTAGATGCTAGACCAAAGATTGTTGAGAAGCTTAAGGAAAAAGGTTTGCTCGTCCGTGTTGATGAAGATTATTTGCACGCCAAAGCTACTAATAGCCGTGGTGGAGGACTTATAGAGCCACAAATTATGAAACAATGGTGGGTGGATGTTAAGAAAAAATTTACTGTAGAGGATTCAAAGATCGAAGGAATTGACAGCGGAAAAGATTATAGTCTAAAAGAAATTTTACAGCATGTTGTAAGATCAAAACAGATAGATATTTTACCAGAACGATTTGAAAAGAATTATTTTAATTGGGTTGATAATTTGCTTGACTGGTGTTTGTCACGCCAACTTTGGTTTGGTCATCAGGTTCCTGCTTGGTATAGAGGTGATGAGGTGTACGTAGGTGTTGATGCACCAGAAGGCGAAGGGTGGACACAAGATCCAGACACACTCGATACTTGGTTTAGTGCAGGGATGTTTAGCTTTACCCCACTTGGTGGTATTGATGAGGAGACTGATGATCTTAGAGACTACCATCCCACAAGTGTTTTAGAAACTGGATATGACATTCTTACTTTTTGGGTAGTCCGCATGATTTTGATGACTACCTACTTGCGTAATGAGATTCCATTTAAGACAGTATACTTGCATGGATTAGTTCGTGACGAGATCGGGCGTAAGATGAGTAAATCATTGGATAATATTATAGATCCATTAGACGTTTCAGAAAAGTTTGGGACTGATGCAGTTCGACTATCTCTTATTATTGGTGCTTCACCTGGTAATGATTCAAAGTTAAGCGTAGAGAAGATTGGTGGATTTAGAAATTTTGCCAATAAGCTTTGGAATATTAGTAGGTTCATGCTTATTAATATTGATGATCCCAAAGTAGACGCTCCACATCCTCAACCAAATACAGTGGCAGATAGTAATATTTTGGTTAAGTTGACAAGTATTATTCACGAGGTGACAAAAGATGTTGAAGAATATCGTTTTTCAATGGCTGGTGAAAAACTTAGAGATTTTACATGGAATGAGCTTGCTGATTGGTATCTTGAAATTGCGAAAATTGAAGAAAATAAATCAGATATATTAAATTTTATTTTAAATACCATTTTGAAACTCTGGCATCCATTTATGCCATTTGTTACAGAAGCAATATGGCAAGAGATGTATGGTGAGGACGAATTGCTAATGGTAGAAAAATGGCCAGAATTGAAATCACATACAAGCACTGGTTATGTGTTGAATTGGAGCAAAGAAGAAATTACAGTCACAGAACAATTTTTAATATTAAAAAATATAGTTACCAAAACTCGCTCTCTTAGGGGAGATTACAAAATCGATCCAGTTAAAAAGTTAAATATAGTCATTTCTGCCGGAGATAAAAAAGATATGCTTTTGGAAAATACCGAGGTAATAAAACGATTAGCACGATTGGAAGATTTACAAATTGAAGAAAAAATAGAAAAACCAGAACAATCAGTTGGGTTTGTTGAAGCAGGTCTGGACGTGTATGTGAATTTAGAAGGTGTAGTAGATTTTGAAAAAGAAAAAACACGTCTCACAAAAGAAATTAAACAACTTGAAGGATACATCGGTGGTTTAGACAAAAAACTGAGTAATGAAAAGTTTGTAAGTAGCGCCCCAGAAGACGTAGTAGAAAAAGAAAAAGAAAAATTAAAAGAGGGGAATGAGAAACTGGAAAAATTAAAGACCCAACTCGAATCATTGCAATAAAAAAATCCCTCGTATGAGGGATTTTTTAATTTATATTATGTTATGCTGCATGAGCAAATCCAAAATTTTCAGCAAGTTGTTCAAATGCCATATCTTTTCGTAATTCTTGGCGCTGTGTTGCAAGATCTATAGACGTGTCATATTTATCAAAACGTTTTTTGAGTTGCTTTTGTACAGCATCTGGAACATGTGAGATATCAGCTGGTATGTTATCTCCATCTTCTGTCTTGGATCCTTCAAAAAACATTTGTTTTCTTCCTTTTGCCCATCCTATCTGTACCTTATCCCAGCCTTTTATCTTTTTTTCAACCTTCTCTTTTGTTTCATCATTTACTTTCTTCCCATCTCTGTAAGTCGTGAACGCTTGAAGTATATAGGGGTTTTGTTCAAGAAGAAAAGAATCTCCTTCAAGCATGTATGTCTCTGGTGCCATACTAGAGCCTCCGATATCAGCATAGGCAATTAAGTGTGCTTGCCATGGAGCTTCTGTATCTAATTGTTGGTATATGGTGCCAGTGCTTAGGTCAAAGTTTTTTGGTTTTGTTCCCTCAATGGCGTGTTTAATAATATTTCTATACAGTTCTTTTGTTTCTTCATCAGCAATGTGTTCTTGGAGATGTGCTTCTATTTCCACAAGCGCTTGTTCTATGCTGATATCTTCGTTTGTTCCGGATTTGTAGTTTCGAATATTTTCATCATCTCCATGACCATATGGTACAATTTTTGTTTCTTGTCCTATATCATGCATGGCTGCGGCATATTTTAGAATTGCTTTCATTTCTTCTGAAATATGTACGCTTGGATCATCAGAGTTATTTATTTCTTCACACATTTCTTCCACTCGTATTACAATTTTTTCACTATGGTTTCTGTTGTGAAAGGGGAGTTGCTCGTTTATATTTTGTGTGAATGGCTCAAATGCATTTTGTTCGTATCCAACAAATTGTTCATCTTCCACAGGGTTTGGCATACCATCTTGGTAGGATCCATATCTTTCTCCCACAGACTGAAGAACATGTATAGTTTTCTCTTCCATAATTTTTGTGAGTTCGGTTTTTTCTCCGACTTCTCGGGGGTCTACCGTTGTCTGTCTATCATCTCTCATAAAGCTTTATTTAAGTATATTTGTGAAAGGTACTGTACCTTTTTTTCTATATTTATGTCAATAAAAAAATATATCTTGCGATATATGTATATTTGGTGGGAATGCAACCAGGGGTGAGCCTAGCTACAAACCCCTGGCCTAGGCAGCCCGCTGTCGGTCAGCCGCGTCTTTCGCGGCTTCGAATTCCTTCGAGGGGGCCTTCTTTGGCCTCCGGGGGGACTTCACTTCCTTCGCGGGAGCCGCCTTGACCTCGACCTTCGTGGTCTCGGTCATGGTGACCTCCTCTTCCCTTACGGGATTTAGATGCACCGTTAATATATACTACATTACTATGCTTTGTCAATACTAAAACTCACAAAAAACTTGAACAATTAGTCAAATATTGTTAATATAGCACTAGAGTTATTCACAAAAAGTGGATATTTTCTGTGTATTTTTTAAATAAATTTGTATGAAGGTCTCTACTGATCCACAAAAAATCGAAGAAGCATTGTCTCGATCTATTGATACGATCTACCCAAAGAAAGAAGACTTTAAAAAATTACTTGAGTCAGGACAGCAATTGACGATGTATGTTGGTATTGACCCAACAGCGACGTATGTTCACCTTGGTCATGCCACTAATTATATTATTCTCAAGAGATTTCATGAGCTTGGACACAAAATCATTGTGCTTGTGGGAGACTTCACTGCAAAGATTGGGGACCCAAGTGACAAGAATGCCGCACGAAAGCGTCTGACTGACGAAGATGTA
>PKTJ01000016.1 GCA_002869205.1 Candidatus Parcubacteria bacterium
AAATGAAACAAGCGAAGCGTTTGGAAATTAAAAAACACTGCTTTTTCAAGCGGTGTTTTTCTTTATAAACTTTTAACTTTCTAACTTTTAAACTCTATCATACTCATGCATCTTAATCTGACTTTCAATTTGTTTTGCCATTTCAATAGCCACACTTACCACAATCAATAATCCAGTACCACCGATTACAAGGCTCTGTGAACCAGTAAATGCTTGCACAATGAGTGGAAGCACTGCGATAGCTCCAAGGAAAAATGCACCTGAGAACAAGAGCTTACTCATAGTACTTTGTAAATACTTTTCAGTTTCTTTTCCGGGACGAATACCTGGGATAAACGCACCTTGTCTTTGTAGGTTTTCTGCCATCTTTTGAGGATGGAAAATTACTGCAGTATAGAAATAGGTAAATCCAAATACAAGCAAGAAATATACAATTCCGTAAAACCATTGATTGTTGAACAATGCTATAGTCGCACGACTTGCGCTTGCCATGAATCCACCACCATTTACAAACAACTGAGCAACCATTGAAGGGAACAATACTACTGAGATAGCAAAGATAATAGGGATCACACCGGCCATATTCACGCGAAGTGGTAGATGACTACTGTTGCCACCAAACGTCTTGTTTCCTCTTACCTGCTTTGCATAACTCACGGGAATGTTTCTTTGCCCTTCATTGATAATAACGACACCTATAATAGTGACGATTGCCATAGCCACAAACATCACATAGAGATAAAGCTGTGACGGATCATAGTTTACAATTGCATTTTGCACAGTTGTTGGAAGTGCTGACACAATACCTGCAAAGATGAGTAATGAAATACCATTACCAATATTTTTTTCTGAGATAAGTTCACCAATCCACATGAGGAAAATAGTACCAGCAGTAATCGTGACCATAATTGACGCATACTTGAATGCATCGAGTGTGCCCATAATATCAAACTGAGATTGTGAAAGAAGTTTGATCATAGCAAACGCCTGCAAGAGTGCAAGAGGCACTGTTGAGAGACGTGTGTACATGTTGATTTTTTGCTGCCCACTCTCACCTTCTTTTGAAAGTTCTTCGAGTTGTGGGACCACCATGGTCAAAAGTTGAAAGATAATTGATGCCGTAATGTATGGCGCAATACCAAGCAACACAAGAGAGAAGTTTTCCATGGTACCACCAGAAAAGATATTCAATAGACCAAGAATCTGATTGCCATCAAGAAATGCTTTCAAATTCTCTGTATTGATACCTGGCAAAGGTACATG
Source organism: Candidatus Parcubacteria bacterium (assembly GCA_002869205.1). GTDB lineage: Bacteria > Patescibacteriota > Patescibacteriia > Magasanikbacterales > UBA922 > BM521. The sequence continues at coordinate 1,264 of PKTJ01000016.1, forward strand.
AGCTGCTGCACGAAATACTACGAGCATTGCCAATACAAAAAAGATTCGACCTCTCAAATCTTTGATTTTCCAAATACGTTTAAATTTCTCAATCATATTATTTTTTAATATAAAGGATCAAAACTGGTATTTAGTATACCAGTTTTCCGCCTGCTTTTTCAATTGTCTCGGCTGCTTTTTTTGTTGCAAGGCATCCCTTGAATTCAAGTTTTTTCTTTAGTTCTCCACTTGCTACGATCTTTGCACCTTTCTTAGTACTTCCAATAAGACCTTTTTCTTTTAGATAAAATGGTGTAATTTGAACACCTTCTTCTGCGTATCGTTCAAGTTGAGCAAATGTCACTGTCTCTGGTTTCAAAGCTGGACTTTTGAAGCCACGCAATTTTGGCACCTTTTGAAGTTGTGCCTTGAATGCACGACGTTTAAGACCGCCTTTACCACCAGATCGAGATCTTTGACCCTTGAGACCACGTGCACTATATGTTCCCTTTCCACTGCCGTCTCCACGACCGAGGCGTTTCACATTTTTCTTAGCACGTTTTGATGAAATTGTAGTTGGAGTTAAAGCCATACATTTAAAATTCTATTATTTCTTTCCCTCGTCCGCCTTAATTTTAGCGGGAGCAGATTCTGCTTTTTTAGGAGCAGCTTTCTTTACTGCTTTTTTAGGAGCTTTTTTATCATCTTTCTTTGGCGCTTCTTTTTTCTTTACATCTACTTTTTCAATTTTGTTTTTCTTTTGCATGTCACGATTTTTTTGAACACGATTTACTGCTTCTTGTTTGAAGAGGCAAAGTGCTTCAAAAGTTGCTTTTACGTTTGCGATCTTGTTGTTTGTCTTACCCATCATCTTTGCACTTGCATTTGGAACTCCTGCGAGCTCAAGTACACTTCGAATCACACTACCAGCAATGATACCAGAACCTTGTGGAGCTGGTTTAATAAGTACTTTTCCAGCCTTATATTTTGCTTGCACAGCATGAGGAATCGTTTCGTTGTCAAATGGTACATTGATAATATTTTTCTTTGCTTGACGTACCGCTTTATCAACAGCAATCTGTACATCAGCACCTTTTTGGACACCATAACCAACACGTCCTTTTCTATCACCAATAAGCACAAGTGCACGAAAACTTAAGTGTTTTCCACCTTTTGTAACACGTGTTACACGCGCAAGATCAGCAATAGTTTGATCAAACTCTGGCTTTTCTTTTGGTTGTCGCTTATTTCTTCGGTTAGGTTTTCCCATACTAAAATCTTATGTATCGTTTTTATAATTAAAACTGCAATCCACCTTCACGAGCACCATCGGCAAGAGCCTGTACACGTCCTTGGTATGCATAACCACTTCTATCAAATACAATTTTTGAAACGTTAGCTTCTTTTGCTTTTTCGGCAATTTTCTTACCAAGAAGATAGCTTACAGCAACTTTTCCTTTTCTCTCACCTACATCAGCCTTTGCGTCAATATCTTTTTTGCTATTCACACTCACCACTGTTTTACTATCTGCATCATTGATAAGTTGAGCAGACATACCAGTCAATGTTCGGTGAACACTAAGACGTGGACACTGTGCAGTACCGCTCATACGAGCACGTGAACGCACGCGGCGTCTTTTTCTTTGTTCTTCTTTAGTTAGTTTTTTCATATATTCTAATTTGATTTTTGTGATTATTCACCTTTTGCTGCAGTTTTACCAGCTTTACGACGGATCACTTCATCAATATATTTAATTCCTTTTCCTTTGTATGGTTCTGGTTTACGAATTGCACGAATCTCAGCAGCAACAGAACCAACAAGTTCCTTGTCAGGTCCTTCTACGGTAATGAGGTTTTTCTCTACTTTTGCTGTTAAACCTTCTTCGATTTTGAAAACTACTGGATGAGAATAACCAACCTCGAGTTTCAAATCTTTTCCTTGCATAGCAACCTTATAACCAACACCATTAATTTCGAGCTGTTTTGAAAAACCTTCAGAAACACCTGTTACCATGTTGAGTGCATGAGAAGCAAATGTTCCCCAAAGTGATCGTTCTTTTTTATCTTCTTTCTTTTTTACGTCAACAGTAATTTGATTGTCTGCAACAGCAACTAAAACAACCGGATGAATTTTACGTGTAAGTGTTCCTTTTGGACCTTTTACACTTAACACTCCATCTTTAACTTCAGCAGTAACGCCTTGTGGGATTTCAATTGTCTGTTTTCCAATTCTTGACATATAAAGTTCTTTTTAATAAACACTACAAATAACCTCTCCACCAATGCTTTTCTTTTTTGCATCATCTCCAGTCATAATACCTTGAGAAGTTGAGACAATAGCAATACCATATCCATTGAGAATACGTGGTAATTCATCTACCTTTCGATATACTCTGTGTCCAGGACTACTTTCACGCTTGATAGAAGTGATTGCTGGTCGTGATCCATTATACTTGAGTTCCATTTCAATCATTGCTGGCATACCATCTTTCTTTTCTATTTTTCCAACATATCCTGCGGTAGATAGAATTTCTGCAATTACAAACTTAACCTTTGAAAAAGGTATCACAACAGTATGCTTTTTTGACATCTGAGCATTTCTTATTCGAGTAAGCATGTCTGCAATGGGATCGGTCATCATAAGTAATATAGTTTACAAATATAGTTTATTTATATGGATTATTTTTACCAGCTTGATTTACGGATTCCTGGCAAGTGTCCTTTGTTGGCAAGTTCTCTAAAACAAATTCTGCACAAACCAAACTTACGCATAAATCCTCGTTTACGACCACATTTCCAACAACGGTTAACTTTCCGTGTGCTATACTTTGGTTTATGCTTAAATGTTTTTGCTTTTTGTGCTTGTGTTGCCATATCCAACTATTCTATTTATTCTTTTTAAAAGGAAATCCGATTTTTTCCAAGAGTGCAAAACCATCTTCTTTTGATTTTGCGGTTGTTGTTACTACAATTTGCAATCCGTGAATCATATTTGCTGCATCACCTGAAATTTCTGGGAATGCCAACTGTTCTTTGAGTCCAATAGCATAGTTTCCTTGTCCGTCAAAGCTGTCTGAACTAAGTCCACGAAAATCACGGACACGAGGAAACGTAAGATTGATCAATTTGTATAGGAAATCATACATAGCAGATCCACGCAACGTTACTGAAGAACCAATTTCCATTCCTTCACGAATCTTGAAGTTTGAAATAGACTTGGTAGCTTTGTTGCGAACAGGTCGTTGTCCAGAGATAAGGGTCAATGTTTTTTCAACATTTTCAATATATGCCTTATCTTTTACATTACGTCCATACCCAACATTGATAGTTACCTTCTCAATCTTTGGTACTTCCATCACGTTACCTATCTTAAGACTTTCCTTAAGAGCTGGAACGACTTGATCTTTATAGATTGTGTATAATTCTGATTTCATATATTAATCGATGAATTCATCGCTCACACGTGCGATACGTTTTTTGTCGGTTCCTTCTTTTTTATATCCGACACGTGTTGGCTTATTTGATTTAGTATCAATAAGTTGTACATTACTTGCGTGAAGTGGTGCAGGAAGCTCAATAATTTGACCTTTCTCACCTTGTCTACCAGAACGCATGTGTTTTTTCAAAACATTAAGTCCCTCAACTACGACAAAATGTTGACTTGTCTTTTTATTAAAAAGTACCTGAATAACCTTTCCGGTCTTACCACGGTCTTTTCCAATCAAGACTTTTACGTTGTCACCTGTTTTAATCTTCATACGTAGTTAGGTTTATAATACTTCAGGAGCTAATGAAACTATTTTTTGGTAACCATTCAAACGTAATTCACGTCCAACCGGCCCAAAAATACGTGTTCCTTTTGGCTCTTTTGTTTTTTTATCGATTACCACTGCAGCATTCTCATCAAATCTAATATAGGTACCGTCCTTACGACGCATTTCTTTTCTTTGTCTTACAATTACTGCATGAATAACTTCACCTTTTTTTACTTGTGCGCGTGGTGCAGCTTCTTTTACTGTACAAGTAATAATATCACCTACACGAGCAAAGCGCTTCTTGTAACCACCGAGTACTCTAATACACATGATCTTTTTAGCTCCGCTATTATCTGCTACTTTTAGCATGCTTCTATGCTGAATCATATGATTTACTCGTGTTTATTAGAATTATTAAACAGCTTTTTTGACTACACTAGTCAATGCCCAACGTTTTGTTTTACTCACTGGACGACATTCAATAAATGCAATAGTATCGCCTACTTGAGCCATTTCTTTTTCATCATGTACTGAATACTTTCTACTTTCCCAGTACTGTTTTTTATACTTAGCATGCATCTTGCGTGTCTTCACAAGCACTTGGAGAGTTTTTGTCCCCTTTGCGCTCATGACTTCACCCTCGAATTTTCTATGTATTGCTTTTTTAGTATCTGTCATAAAACGTTAGTTATCTTCTTTTACGACTGGAGCATCCTCCGCAGCAAGCCTCTTTGCATTGATTGCTGTTAAGATTCGTGCAATATCTTTTTTTGCCACGCGGATACTACGTACGTCTTTTAGTTGATTTTCACTTGCTTTAAATTCAAGTTCACGAAGCTCATTACGCTTCTCAGCCAACAATTCATGTAGTTCTCTTAACCCTTTGTTTTTCAATTCTTTATAATCCATACTTATTTCTTAACAAAAATTGCCTTAAGTGGTAATTTGTGTCTAGCTTTTTCAAGTGCTTCTTTAGCCTTGTCTTCTGGAATACCATCCATTTCAAACATAACAGTCCCTGGCTTAACAGTAGTTACATAATGGTCTGGTGATCCTTTACCACCGCCCATAGGCTGCTCGCTTCCTTTTTTAGTTACTGGACGATCTGGGAAAATACGAATCCAAACCTTACCACCACGACGCACATAACGAGTAAGTACACGACGTGTAGCTTCGATTTGTCGTGAGGTAATCCAACTGTGTGTAGTGGCTTTGAGACCAAAGCTACCAAAAGCAATCGTGTTTGTACGAGTTGCAACACCTTTATTACCACGACGTGGCTTATGCCACTTTCTATGTTTTACTTTTTTTGGAATCAACATACACTAGTTTTTCTTTTTTCGTTTAATATCTTGTTTTTCGGCAAGCTTATCAATGCGTTCAAATGATTCACCTTTGTAAATCCATACCTTCACACCAATCACACCATAGATAGTACGTGCGATTCTGTGAGTATAGTCAACATGACTACGCAATGTAATAAGTGGAATTTTTCCTTCTGACAATGTTTCTCTACGTGCAATTTCTACACCATTCAATCTTCCTGCAAGAGTGATCTTAACACCCTTTGCATTTGCTTTCATGACACGTTCAATTGTCTGCTTCATGATACGTCTAAAAGGAATACGATTTTCAATATCTTTTGCAATTTGTTGTGCAACAACCTCTGCTGAAAGAGATGGTTGACGAACTTCTTGAATATTCAATTTAACTTTTAGTTTCATTTGTAAGAACTTTCGTTCGAGATCTTTTCTCAATAAATCAAGACCTTGTCCACCGCGGCCGATGATAACACCAGGCTTTGCTGCAAATACAGTTACGGTAACATTTTTTGGTCCACGTTCAATAAATACAGAATCAATATGTGCATCTTTGAATCGGTTCATCAGATATTCACGAATCTTAACATCTTGTTCGAGATACATTGAATATTTTTTTTGACTAACCCAACGTGATTCCCATGGGAACAAGATACCTGTTCTATGAATTTTTGGATGTACTTTATGACCCATATCTATATAATTTATTATTTCTTGTCCTTACCCGCTGTAGACTTAGCGGTAGTAGATTCTTCTTTTTTGGTTTCTTTCTTTACTTCTTTTTTTGCTTTTGGTTCTTCTGTTTTCACTTCTTCTACTTTTTCAACCTCTTTTTCTTTCTTTTCTTTTTTTGTATTTTTTGCTTTTTGTGCGGCTTCATCAACTTCACCAGCAAGAACAAGTGTGATATGAGAACTACGTTTACGAAGTGGTGTAGCACGACCCATTGCTCGTGGCATCCAACGACGTAATGTAGAACCTTCGTTTACAAATATTGTTTCAATAACTAATGTATCTTTTTTCAAATCATGATTATGATCTGCATTTGCAATTGCTGATTCAATCAATTTTTTGATTGGCGCAGCAGCACGTTTTTTTGAAAACGTAAGTTGTACCAAAGCATCTTCTACTTTGAGACCACGAACAAGACCTGCCACAAGGCGTACCTTCTGTGGGCTCATTCGTAAAAATTTAAGATGTGCTGTTGCTTGTGCTTTCATAATTAAACTTTAGATTGATCTTTTGCCATTTTACCACCATGACCCTTAAACTTACGGGTAGGTGAAAATTCACCAAGTTTGTGTCCTACCATGTTCTCTTCTACAAATACTTCGATAAAATCCTTACCATTGTGCACCGCAAATGTAAGACCTACCATTTCTGGTGTGATCGTACTTGGGCGTGCCCATGTTTTGATAGGCTTCTTATCGCCAGTATCTTGTGCTTTCTTGACCTTTTTCATGAGTTTTGGATCAGTGAAAGGCCCTTTTTTCAAACTTCGTGACATAAAATAAAATTATTTTTTCTTTTTACTCTTTCTTCGTGAAAGAATAAACTTATCTGATTGTTTTTGTTTTCTTGTTTTGACACCACGTGCAGGCTTGCCCCATTTAGTTTTAGGACCTTTTCTCATACCTATAGGACTATGTCCTTCACCACCACCGTGTG
>PKTJ01000025.1 GCA_002869205.1 Candidatus Parcubacteria bacterium
ATCATTATCCTTGGTATATTTTTTCAAGGGTTTAAGATCATCCCAAAGATATTTGCGTGTTTGCGCAAATAACGTAGCGATCTTATCATACGTTTCTTTGTTGAGTTGTATAAAATCATGAGTCATACACATGGAAAAAATACTCGAACAAATAATTGAAGAAATAATTGCAAAGCATCCTACGACAAAGGATGAACTTAATAATGTGCGTAGAAAAATTTGTGGAAAGTTGAAAATGAGTCAGCCGTCAAATCGTCAATTAATCAAAGCTTATCAGAATTTAGCCAAAAAGAAAAGAGTGTCTGTAGATCCACAATTAGAAAAATTGTTACGCAAAGCTGATGTTCGCACTCTTTCTGGTGTTGCCATCATTACTTCGCTGGTAAAACCATATGCTTGTCCAGGAGACTGTGTATATTGCCCTACAGAGGTCAAAATGCCAAAGAGCTATCTCGCAACCGAACCAGCTGCTGCGCGCGCCCTAGCACTCAAATTTGACCCGTACACACAAATGCAACGACGCATTGAAATGCTCGACCTCAATGGTCATCCCACTGACAAAATCGAATACATTATCAAAGGCGGTACCTGGAACGCATATCCACTAAAATATCAGTATTGGTTTATACTCGAATCATTTCGTGCCTGTAACGATCTATCGAGGCGCAGTCCGGTAAAGACGCGATTTATCGCGTCTCAGCCTCTGGAAGATCTCAAAGCTTCTCTTGAAAAAGAACAGGAATATAACGATAAAAAAGCAAAACACAAAATCATCGGCCTCACTCTCGAAACACGTCCAGATGCAATCTCACCAAAAACGATATCGCATATGCGTGCGCAAGGCTGTACCAGAATCGAACTTGGACTCCAAGCTCCTGATGATACTATTCTTAAACTCGTGAAACGTGGACACACCGTACAGCAATTCAAAGACGCAATCCTTCTCCTACGTCACGCTGGATTTAAGGTGGACTTACATTTCATGCCAGATCTCCCAGGCACAACGGCCGAGCATGATGTAGAGATGTACAAGACAATTTTTGATGACCCTGCATTCAAACCTGATATGGTAAAAATTTACCCATGCACAGTTATTAAGACTGCGGAACTAAACAAATGGTATACATCGGTAAAATACAAACCGTATGATAGTAAAGATTTGTTCAAAGCCTTGATTGAAATGAAAAAACTAACACCACGGTACTGTAGAATTTCTCGACTTATCCGTGACATACCTACACCTGATATTGAAGCAGGAAATATCATTACAAACTTACGTGAATATTTATCAGAAGAAATGAAAAAACAAGGTACTGTGTGTCAGTGTCTACGCTGCCGTGAAATAGGCCATAATAAAGACCTAGGTCTTAAGACTGCAGACCTAAGACTATTTATTGACACATATGAAACTGCCGGAGGGACTGAATATTTCTTAAGTTTTGAAGATCCAAAGCGACAAGCAGTATTTGCATTCTTACGCCTGCGTATTCCTTCTGAAAAGAATGATAAAATGGAAAAATACTTACCAGAAACAAAAGATGTTGCATTCATTCGCGAACTTCACACATACGGACAACTCGTAGACGTAGGCAAACAAAACAAAAAAGCATCTCAACACAAAGGCATGGGTAAAAAATTGGTAAAAGAGGCTGAACGCATTGCAGAGAAAAATGGATTTGAAAAACTTGCCGTGATCTCTGGCGTAGGTGTACGAGGATATTATCGAAAAATTGGATACAAGAAACGCGGAACATATATGATAAAAAAGATATAGAAGTGTGTAAAGACGCGATTTATCGCGTCTCACTAAAATAAAAACCCGTCTAAACAACGGGTTTTTTAAATCTAAAATAATTCCTTAACCAAGATTCAAAATCAAAATACCTACAATCATAAACATCAAGGCAGTTAATTTCAAAAGAATATTCTTTTTATCTAATTTCTCCTTCACAATACGAGGATAAAATATAGAAAGTAACGTTGCAATAATAAATACAAAAATCATCTGTGAACCCTCCATAGCAAACACAAGTGCGGCCACACCAAAAACAAGCGCCCATTGATTAAAAAACATTCCCAAAATATCTAAGGCAGAAACTCCACCCACTAAAGTAATTATATTTTTATTTATGTTTTTATATTCTTTTCTGTGTATCTTTCTAAATCCGGGATGCAAAAACAGTGTGAGAGCAAAAATAAACATAGACAGCTGTGTGACCACAAATGCACTTACAAAAGATACCCCTTGTACAGCGTGGTGAAATATCACTGCATACAAAGCATAACAAAAAGAAGCCATAATCATGAGGATGACTGCCTTAGAAAAAACAAAATTCTTTTGCTTAAAGTGAATTGAGGCTGCAAAAGCTCCACTTACTAAAAATATAAAAGCTATCAGCTGTATAGAACTAAAACTTTCTTTAAAAAATATAAATCCTAAAAAGAGACTGAAAATAGGAATGGTATTCCACCATATACTTATTCTGGTCGGCTCCTCTATTTGCATAGCTTTTATATATGGCAAGCCACCATAAAAATACAAAGCCCCGCAAAGAGTCAACCACAGTAACGTATCAAGACGAAGAAGAAAAATATCAACAAAAGGCAACATCAATAAACCTATCGCCAAACCAAAGAAAGCAAACCAGACAGTATAAACATATGGATCAATTCTTTTTGAAACTAAATATTTTTCTCCTATGCTAGACACTGCCCATATAAAATGAGCCAAAATTGCCAAAAATATCCATGTCATAGACTATTTGATAGAAATTCTCAAAAATGATAGACTAACTATACGCTAAAATTAGCCAAAGATCAATTATGAAGCTCCCTCAAAATACGATCATTGCTGCAGGACCTGTGATCATAGAAAACGATAAGGTTCTACTTAATAGAGAAAAGAAAACACATGGTTCTTCTTTTTTTATGTTTCCAGGTGGGACAGTAGAAAACTTTGATAATCCGTTTGAAGAAACATGTAAGCGTGAATGCAAAGAGGAGCTCGGAATTGATATTGAAATTATTCGTCCACTACAAACACTCGCAGTCAAACGCCCAGAAAATGAAAAAGAAATGGCCATTGTCGTACATTATCTTGCAAAAAGAATAGGAGAAATTAATCCCGGACCAGAGACACTTGAGTGGGATTGGTTTGATATACACAACCTCCCAGAAAACTGTGCAGAAAATGTAAAAATTATTATTGAAAATATAAAAAAGGATCTATGATATTCAAAAGCCTTGAACATAAATAAAGCAGGGTAATCAGGAAACTTTCTACTTTCTACTTTTACCTTTATACTACTATTTATGAACACACAAAACATAAAACAATTTGATCCTCCTATCCAAGAAGCAATCACCAAGGAATTACAACGTCAAGAAGAAGGTTTGGAAATGATTCCGAGTGAAAACTTTGTATCACTCCCCGTCCTCGAAGCACTTGGCTCTATTCTAACTAATAAATATTCAGAAGGATATCCAGGCAAACGTTACTATGGTGGATGTGAATTTATTGATGAAGTAGAACAACTTGCGATTGACCGTGCAAAACAAATATTCTCTGCAGAACATGTAAATGTACAGCCTCTTTCAGGTGCTCCTGCAAATATTGCAGTATACTTCGCACTCCTCGAGCCAGGCGATACTATACTCGGTATGGATTTGTCTCATGGCGGACACCTCACACACGGACATCCTGTGACTCATATGACAAAGGTATTTAACTTTGTGAGATACAAGACTGATACAGAAGGAAAGATCGATCTCGACAACTTACGCGAAATGGCTCTCGAACACAAGCCAAAGCTCATTCTTGTGGGATACAGTGCATATTCTCGTGAAATCGAATATGAACGTATCAAAGAAATTGCTGACGAAGTAGGCGCCATGACCATGGCAGACATTGCGCATATTGCCGGACTTATCGCGGCAGGAGAAATGAACAACCCGGTACCAATATTTGATGTTGTCACAACCACTACACATAAAACACTTCGTGGACCTCGCGGTGGTATGATCATGTGCAAAGAAAAATTCAAAAAGAAAATTGACAAATCAGTGTTTCCTGGTTTTCAAGGTGGACCTCACGAAAACAATATTGCAGCAAAAGCAATTGCGTTCAAAGAAGCGCTAGAACCAGAATTCAAAACATACGCAAAACAAATAAAACTAAATGCAAAAGTACTTGAAAAGAAATTTAATGAATATGGATACAATCTATGTTTCAATGGTACTGACAATCACCTCCTCCTCATGGACGTAACACCAAAAGGTATTACCGGACAAGAAGCTGAAACGGCACTCGACAAAGCAGGAATTACCGTGAACAAAAACATGATCCCTGATGACCCACGCAAACCAATGGATCCATCAGGTATTAGACTCGGAACTCCGGCGCTTACCACACGCGGATTCAAAGAAGCTGAGATGGAGCTCGTCGCAGACATGATTGAAAAAGTACTCACAAACCATGAAAATGATAATGTGTTACAAGAAGTGAGGCAAAGGGTGAAAGAACTTACCTCAAAATTTCCTCTGTATCCAGAACTTAATGAGCCTGGAACATAAACCTCTGATCATTGATCATAAAACATGGAACATGGAACAATAATTATAAAATACAATTTTTAAAATAAAAAACTCCTCAGCAAAGGAGTTTTTTATTTTTTTACTACGACACCTGCTCCATGTTTTATGGTCAATAGTCTGTGTAAAATGTTCCATGATCCATGACTCGTACTCTATGTCACCTTATTTCCACTTCAACCATTTGTATGCACCTGCAATATTCATAAAAAACTTTGCCTTTGTTTTTCGAAAACGAGTCATTACGAGTAACGGAAGAATTTTGGTGTAACAAAATGCGTCACCTGCAATCGCAATTTTTTTGAGATACGAACGCTTGATAATTTCTCGATATATCCCACGAGAAAGATCATCAAGTCGAAGTAATAGTAATTTATCTAGATCTACCAACATTTTAAATTTTCTTTTTGGATTTTCTATATGAAGTTTTTCAAGCATATCTCCAAGCCACATCCCCTGCTCTCTTACTTCTGTAGCATCTTTACCTGGACGCCCGTATATCAAAAAAAGCCGACCGTCACCATAGTCAGTTAAGACGGTCCCTATCGGCTCATACGTATATTCTTTGCTCATATTGAAAAAAAACCAATAATAGTATATGATATTTGTGCTATGGATTATATCACAAAAAATTCAGATGAAACAAGGATTATTGGTAAAAATCTCTCTACTCAGCTAAAAGGTGGAGATATTGTACTACTCCATGGAGACCTCGGTGCTGGAAAAACCACACTTACAAAAGGTATAGTTGAAGGTTTTGGGATCGACCCAAATGATGTAGTGAGTCCAACGTTTACACTGATGCAGGAGTATCAAGTGGACAAGTCGGCAAGTGAACAAGTTAGTAAGTTAGTCCATATAGACACGTATAGACTAGAAGATGAGGAACAACTCAGAGAAATTGGTGTGGAAGATTATTTGGGTGAAAAAAATACGGTATGCCTAATAGAATGGCCGGAGAAAATTGAAGGGCTTTTGAAGGATAGAAAAACAATTAACATTCTGATAAGACACTCAGAAAATGATAAGCGAAAAATAAAAATTAAGGAATAAAAAAAACGTGATACTTAATCACATTTTTTTGTATATATTACAAAGAATCAGAAATAGATGCTTTTGCAGCGTTTTGAGCAGCCTCATTACCAGACACTACCATTGGTTCTACCAAGAGATCATGTAACTGTTGTCTCCTGTTTATGTTTGTACCTGGTATGTCAAGAGGTGCCTGACGCGCAAGGTCCTCCTCGTCAACAACACCTTCCTTTACTACTAATCCATCGCGAACTAGCGCAGCTTTTCCTTCTACACCTGCCGCAGCAATTTTTAATGCAACTAAATATCTTTCACTAGCATCACCGCCTGAAAGAGCTGTTTCAGCCTGCCTGTCCAGTCTGCCTACTCCTGTATGTTGTTCTTGTGCAATACGTATTATTTCTTGCCCACGAGGAGAATCTACAGTAAAGGGCTCCTTAGAAAAACCATTCTGAGACAATTCTACAGCTTTTTGTATACCAAATAATTTTCCACTTAATTCTTTTATTGCCCCAACATCTCTTTTTACCAATACATCAGTCTGCAACTCTCCCAAACTTGTTCCAAGTCCACTCAACACAGTGTCTAAATTGAGACCAGTGTCTGATTCAAATTTTGCAGCGGCCTCTCTCACAGCACCCCGGACAGCAGTATCATCAAAACGAGGTTCTGTACCAACCATACTTCTTGATTCTCTAGCATAAGCAATATCAAAAGTACTAGCCTCACCGTCTTTTGGAGAAACTTCTTCAATTACTCTTCCTTCAAACATAGCGTCTTGCTCACCATCTTCTACAGCGCTCTTTCCTTGCTCACCCAAAGATGTATCTTTATCCATGATAGCCTGCATGCCAGTAAGTGCTTCACGAAGCCCATCTACCAACATCTTTTGAGATTCTTGATTTCTACCTTCTTGGGCTTCTAGATCTACAGGCTGAAATTCCCCTTCTCTTCTTTCTCCTGACATATTATGTTATTAAAAAATAAAAATTACTACTTAATAGTAACATATAGAACAGAAAAGACAAATAATTATCCACCAACCTTAGATTATATGTATTTTGAATACACACACCCACAATAATCCTGCCTATATATTCCCCTTTCATTAATTAACCTAGCAGCTTTTTCTTGCCTACTTTCCTGCTTGCCCACCGTAGCTTTAGCGGAGGTGGGTCGTCCGCCCTTTTTCCAGTCTTCACAATGAAATTCTACCCCATACTTTTTTCCAAAAGATTCTCCGAGTGGACAAATAATGTCCGCTTTTTTATTTCTCCCACTTGTAAGACTGGTAGAATACATATCAAAGTTATTTTCAGCGGCATACTGTGCGGCATATTTGAGACGCATAGCAAAACACTTGGCGCACCGTGCCCCACCTTCAGGCTCATTTTCTAAACCCTTTGTCTCACTATGCCACTTCTCTACCTCATAATCCATATCCACCATAGGAACATTCCATTCTTTACATACACGCACTACCTCTTTTTTTCTTTTTAGATATTCTTCTTCTGGATGAATATTTGGATTATAAAAAAATACCGTCAAATCATATGTTGATTTCAGTTCATCTATTATTGCAATACTACATGGTGCGCAGCATGTGTGAAGTAAAAACCGTTGTTTACTCATAATGCTCTGTTCTTATATTATTACTGTTTTACATTTGTCATCCTGACACTGAGTGACTGAAAGGAAACGAAGCGGAAGGATCTTTCTTAAGATAATTCTTATTTATATCACAAATCATTTATTTAAATAAAAATTGTGGCAGGAAAGATCCTTCACTGCGCCTGCCTGCCGGCAGGCAGGTTCAGGATGACAAACGATCTTTTTTGAAATAATCTTTATGCTTTAATTCTTTTGGCAGATAACTCTGATTCACGTCACCATCAATGTCTGGATTATATTTATAGCCTTTTCCATACCCAATATTCTTCATAAATTTTGTCGGTGCATTTCGCAAATGAATAGGTACTCCCAGATGCGACGTCTTTCGTGCGTCCATAGCAGCCTCTTCATACGCACGATATATCACATTGGACTTCTTGGATTTTGCACAATATACCACGGCTTGTGCGAGATGTACAGAGCATTCTGGATACCCAATTTTATGACACGCGTCATATGCCGTATTTGCCTGCACGACCGCTTCTGCATTTGCCATACCAATATCTTCAGCTGCGAAACGCAACACCC